>CAMMTE010000138.1:0-2533 GCA_946499755.1 uncultured Mycoplasmatota bacterium | reverse complement strand
GTCATTCTTTCCCATTTTAAAGTCTTAACATTTCTAATAATCCCATAATTTTTCATATGTCTATCTGTATTTAACATTAAATAATCAACTATATACATATCTGATAATTTCTTTTTTACATCTATAATTCCATTAGATTCTAAAACATTAACATACTTTTCATAGTCACTAACATTATCATTGCTATCTAAATTCATAATATCACTAGCAGTTATTATTTCTTCATCTTTAGTTAAAAAATTATTACATTTACTTACTAATTGTTCTTGTATGATATCTAAAGTATAATTACAATAATCTAAATCAAGTCTTTTACAAATCCTAGAAGCAAGCCACTCATTTATAGGCTCTAATCCAGATATAGAATATGCTCCCTTTACTAAGACCCTATTATTATCTTTATCAATAATCCATCCTTTTTTTACCATTCCATCTGTAGTATTATTAGGAGAATGTAAACTTATTTTTGTACTAGATTCCCTAGAATTAAAATTTATTGATACATCTAAATAATCTTTATATTCAAAATCATTCATAAAAAAGTTTATATCTTCCCATTTTAAGTTCTGTCCTTCTTCTTTAATAAAATATTGGTCTGATAAAGATAATCCATAGGCTTTATTTAAAAGCTCTATAGGAGAAGTTACATTCAATTTTTCTAACAACTTCTCTATATTTTGTCTCCATGCAGGAATCCCTCTATTTTTAAACCATGAATTTAATGCCACTAATACATCTTCTTTTTTATTATAAGCATTATATATATGAAGTGGTGCATAGTTAATATTATAATATTCATATATTTTTCGAAACATATTATTCTCATCCATTTCTGCTAATAGTACTTTTTTATTTTGATTCATTAAAATTACTTTCAACAGTTTCACCTCCCATAAATATTATTTTTATTATCATTAAAGTAGTCTCTTATATATTATAGTTTTTTACTAATCATAATACCTCTAAGTAAATATATTGTACCATATTTTTTTAAAAAAATTAAAAGAAAGTAATAGTTTTATTACCTTCTCATACCACCTTCTATAACAGGAGTAGAACCTGCAAATATATCACCATTATTCATATTATCAAATGTTTTTTTTCTCATCTCAAGTTGTGCTCTTTTTATCGCATTATCTACTTTTTTCGCAGCATTTAAAGATTCTCTTTCTTCCATTTTCTCACGTCTTTCTTGAATTTTCTCATCAATAAATTCTTTAGTTTTATTTTTTAAATTATTTATTTGACTATTAAAAGCTGTCGCTACCTTACTCTTAGCCCTAGATACTCTAGCACCCATTACCGCTACTTCTACTTTAGCATTAAATATATTATCATCTAATTTTTCTTTCTTATTTCTAAAATAATCTACAACTCTCTTAGTAGCAGTACCCATATAAGATTTATTTTTATTAATCTTATTAAATCTTGCTCTAATAGTATCAGAGTCTCCAAAACTCTTTTCTGTTTCTATAGATCTTTTAACCATCTCTTGTATTTGTCTATTTTTAGATTCATCTAAAGCTCTTTCATAATCCCTACTAGCTTTATCATTTTTCATATCTAATATTTTACTTTCCAAATCCCTATGTAAAGTAGTTCTCTTATCTAAAGAAGCAATTAAAGAATTCTTAACATTTCCCATAAAACAAGAAGCACTACTAATAACATTACCACCTTTACGTTTCAAAAAATCAATTGTATCTTGACTTCTTTGTAAGTTATCATTAAATAATATACCCACGTTTTCTTTAGTATCATTACCAAACTTTTTAACATCACCTTTAACATTATCTATATGTTTAATAGCATCTTCTAATCTTTTATCCTTTTTCTCTAATAGTTCTATTTGTTTTTTAAGTAAATCTTCTCTTTTACTCTCATATTCACGAATCATTCTACTCTTAACTATAGATATCTCTTTACTAGCTTTCTTAAAAGGATTAAGCAATTTATTAGAAACATTACCTAACAAAGCTTTTCTATAATCTGCTTTAGCCTGATTATACAGAGCTCTCATTAATTCTACTTTCATCAATCTTTGTTTATATAACTCTTCTGGAGTCATAATTAATCACCTCTTTATGAAAACATTGCATTTACTATATCTTTTAATTTATTTCTCTCATCATCAGTCTCTAAATCAACCAAACTATCTTTACCTTCATTATCTTTAACAATACGAGAAGCTAGAATATCACTAGTTTCATCACCCTTGTCAATAGCATAAATAACATAATTATTATTATCAACACTAACAGTCTTTAAAACTTCTGCTTCCTTCATCTCTCCATCTACTTCAATTTTAAATTTATCTTCTTGCATACCAAAAACTCCTTTCTATCTTAATAATGATTTTAACACAAACTAAAAGAAAAAGAAATACTATCTTTTCTTTAAAGTATAAACTTTATTATTAGATAATACTTCTTTATCAACTATAACTTCTCTAAATTTATCTCTATTACTAAATTTCTGTAAAGTATGACTAACATCAAGAAGTGAAGAATATACAATTTGTTTTAATTCTCTA
>CAMMTE010000137.1:0-2584 GCA_946499755.1 uncultured Mycoplasmatota bacterium | reverse complement strand
AAATTCTTTTAAATAACTATTATTAATACTATCTTTAGTTTCAAAAACATAAGTATAACTATTTAGACTATCTTTATATTCTTCTAATAAACTAGGAATATCTTTTTTATTATAATCATTATATTCTTCATATAAATTTACTATTTTATTATTACTTGTAATTAAATCACTATAACTACGATAATAGTTTGAATAATCAAAACTAATCGCTTTCTTTAAAGTAATTGTATAAATAAGTTTATCATTATCTACTACTCTTTTTCCACTTACATAATAATTAATAATAGATGGTGGTGTATATGCAGAATGAGCATGATAAGTATTATCTGCTTTATATATTTTAGTTTCACTATCATATATTAAATAGTCTCCATCTTCTAAAAAACAAGTAGAATTTACCGGTTTGAAAGTTATACCTTTCCCAAAATATTTTTTTAAAACTGATTTAATTTTATCTAGACTAACACCTTTATTAAAATCTAAATCTAATTCTTCTTTTGTTTCTTTAGAAAGTCTATCTATAAAATTAATTTTATCTAAGTCAGATAATTCATCTATATTTTTAGTACCATCATATATTATTAGATAGCTATCATAATTAGAAATAAGAGTTATTAAAGAGTCTATTTCTGTATTTGTTAAATCATAACTCTCTTTTTCCTTAGATACTTTAGGTTCTTCTTTTTTTAAATTAATACTTACTAAAGCTAGTATTCCAATTATTAAGATAAATGTGAAGATAGATATAATAATCATAAGAGCCATTTTTCTTTTTTCCATAAAGATCACCTACTTACTTAAAGTATATAGAAAGTTAAAAAATTTATCCACAAGAAATTTAAAAAAGTATGTAAAATTTACATACTTAAGGGTTTAATCTATTAGGTCCTCTAAATAGCATCATCGCTTCTTTAATAGAGATATCTAATATTAACATTGTAAGTCTATCAACACCAAGACCAAAACCACCATGAGGAGGACAACCATATTTAAAGAATTCTAAGTAAAATTCAATATCTTTTCCTAGACCTTTTTCTAAAGCTTGCCTCTTTAATACCTCATATCTATGTTCCCTCTGGGCTCCTGTTGTTATTTCTACTCCTCTATAAATTAAGTCATAACCTTCTGGAATATCATTTTTACGCATATGATAGAAAGCACGTTTTTCTTTAGGAAAATCTGTTACAAAGATAAATTCAGAATTAAATTCATCCATAGCATAACGATATGCTAAACGTTCTCCTTCAGTTGTTAAGTCATTTTTTTCTTCATCACTTACTTTATAATCATATTTTTCTTCTAAAATATCATATAAATCTGCTAATTTTATTCTAGGAAATTTAGTTTTAGGAACAATTAATTCTTTATGATATAACTCTTTTATTAAGTCTCCATATTTCTCATTTACTTTATCTAAAGCATAAGTTAATAGTTCTTCTTCAAAGTCCATAACATCTTCGTATGAATTAATATAAGCAAATTCTAAGTCAAAACCCGTAAACTCTGTAGTATGTCTACTAGTATTAGAGTTTTCAGCCCGAAATACAGGTGCTACTTCAAAGACTTTATCATAACCACTAGCAATAGCCATTTGTTTATAAAATTGAGGAGACTGAGCAAGATAGGCTTTACGATCAAAATATTTTACTTCAAAAACTTCAGAACCACTTTCACTTGCCGCTCCTATTAATTTAGGAGTATGTATTTCTGTAAAATCTTTAGAATACATAAATTCTCTCATAGTTTTAACTAAATAACTTTGGATTTTAAAAATATTAAAGTTATATTCATTTCTTAAATCTAACCATCTATAATCTAGTCTTTGATCTAAATTCTGGGCATCTTTATCATGAATATTAATAGGAAGTTCAGGAGCACTTTCACTAGTTACTTCTATTTTAGTAGGAATAAACTCCATTCCTCTTAATCTAACATTTTCATTTTTCTTTAAAGTTCCTGTTACTTTAATAGTAGATTCAACAGTTAAGTTATTAACTAATTCTACCATTTCTTTATTATTTTCATCACTTTTTTCAATAGTTACTTGAACCTTATCAGTAGAATCTCTTAATACTAGAAATTGTACCCATTTTATATTTCTAATATTTTCAACGAAACCACTAAGTTCTATTTCTTTATCATAATATTTTTCTAAGTCTTTAAAAAATATTTTATTCATCTTCTTCACATCCTTCATCATGATTATGAAAATCCATATCTATAGGTAAATTATCATCACTTATATGTTCATCAAAGTAATAGATAACATATTCCATCATAATCTTTTCTTCTTCTTTAGTTTTATTATTTTTAACAGTAATTAAACCTTCATTTAAATCAGTACTATTAAGTAATATTAAATATTTACTATTAAAGTAATCTGCTCTTTTAAACTGACTCTTTAAGCTTCTTTTAGTATATTCTGTTTCAACAACAAATCCACTCATTCTTAACTCATTTGCAAGATAAATAGCATTTTTCTTTTCATCTTCGTTGACATACATAATAAAGATATCTATATCATCTCTTATATTCTCTATATCTCTTTCTATTATTTCATCTACTAATCTATCAAGACCAACAG
>CAMMTE010000136.1:0-2599 GCA_946499755.1 uncultured Mycoplasmatota bacterium | reverse complement strand
TTATTATACCATTTAAATTAACAAAAATCAAAAAGTATTTACTAAAACAAATTGTTGTGATACAATAAAGATGTATTAAATGAAAGAAATTTCATATAATATTAAAGTAAGTTATTTACTTACACATATGAAAATGTTTCTCGCTTCTGGGTGGCTAGCGAGTAATAAATGATCCCAATAGGCAATGTTTCTCGCTTCTGGGTGGCTGGCGAGTAATAAGTAATCCCAGTGGAAAATAACTAGAAAATTCTATCGTTTGATAGAATTTTCTTTTTAAAAAAAACTGTGATTAATTAGTGAAAATGTCTCAAAGTTAAAGATAGAAAATTAGTGAAAATGTCTCAATATAAAAGTTAGATTTATTTCTAATTTTTTCTTTTGGAAAATTAGTAAAAATGTCCCAAAAATACATTAATATTTTTATTGTAAATATTTAAGAATAGGAAGGTGTGTTTTATGGAACTGAGTTCAAAAGAAAAAGAAAAATATCAAACAATTAAAAAGGTTGTGGAAGGAAGGATATCTAAAGCAGAGGCTGAAGCTATACTTAAGCTAACTAGGAGACAAATTAATCGTCTAATTATTAAATTTAAAGAAGAAGGAGAAGATGGATTCATTCATAAAAATAAAGGCAAAAAAAATCAAAATAAGACCGATAGATCAGTAATATTAGAGTTGGAAGAATTATATTTAAAAGAATATTATGATTACAATATAGAAGCTTTTTATGAAGAAATACAAGATAAATATCAAGTGTCTTATTCAGTTATTTTAAGTGAATTTAAAAAGGATGATATAATATCACCCTTAGCAATTAAAAAGACAATTAAATTATACAATGAAAAAATGGTAGAAGCAATAAAAAATAATGACAAAAATGTAAGTGAAGAAAAGAAAGAGTTATACGAAATAAGAAAGGTTGCCATTGAACAATCTCATATAAGAAGAGCAAATAACTTATATGCATTTGGTGAAGAAGTTCAAATGGATGCTACTTTTGATATATGGTTTGGTGGCATTGTATCAGCCCTTCACTTAGCGGTTGATAAAGCAACTAAAAAGGTATTATTTGGATGGTTTGAATATGAAGAAATAACTAGAGGTTATTATGTTTTATTATTTAACATAATAATAACTTATGGTAAACCAAAACGAATTAAGGCTGACAATAGAACTACTTTTAGTAATAATAACAAAAGCTTAAAAGGATTAAATACAACTCAATTTGCCAAAATATGTGATTACTTAAATATAGAACTAGTAACTTCAAGTATTCCAACAGCGAAACCAAATGTAGAAAGAGAAAATGGAACGTTTAAAGGCCGATTAAAGGCTGAATTAAGGCATGAAGGTATTACAGATATAGATGAAGCTAATAAATATTTAAATGAGTTTTTTATACCTAAAATGAATAAAAAGTTTTCCTATGAAATAAATTATGAAACATCTAAAATGAGAGAAAATGATTATTCATTAGAAGAATTAAATTTAATAATATCTGAAAAATATAAAAGAATAATAGATAATGCTTCTTCTATAAAATACAATAACAAATATTATTTGTTATGTAATTCTGAAACTGGAGAAGTAACTTGTTTTAAAAGTAAAACTGAATGTACTTTTATAATTGCATATGACGGTACTTATTGGGGACAAGTAGAAGGACAATATTACATGTTAATAGAACTTGAATCAAGAGATACAATAATGAAAAAAGAAATTGATAACAATAAACCGATAGAGAAAAAGCCTTATGTTCCACCTGCTAATCATCCATGGAGAAAAAGTTACAAAAAAATAACCAGTTGATGGTTATTTTTAAGTGAGACATTTTCACTAATTTTTAACGTGTATAACTATAATATTATATTTATATTTAGTGGGACATTTTTACTTATTTTTGAAAATTAAAACGAGACATTTTAACTAATTAATCACAGGTTTTTACTGATTTTTACATCAATTATTAGGTATTTGTAATACTTGACCAACAGAAAGTAAATTAGATGTCAAATTGTTTAATGTCTTAATAGCATCAACAGTAACACCAAACTTATTAGCTATACTCCAAAGACTATCTCCTCTTTGTACTGTGTATGTTGTATAACTAGGATTAGTTGGATTATTAGTACTAGAACTAGGAATAATTAGTACTTGCCCTATAGAAAGAAGATTAGATGTTAATCCATTAGCATTCTTTAAATCATTGACAGTAATACCAAATTTATTAGCAATACTCCATAAACTATCACCTGATTGAACTGTATAAGTAGAAGGATTAGCTTCATTATTATTATCATCTTCTAAGTCTTCATCTGCACTAAGACCAGGGATTATTAAAGATTGTCCTACACTTAAAGTATCACTAACTAAATCATTAGCATCTCTTATCTCTTGTACCGTAACACCAAAACGTCTTGCTATACTCCAAAGACTATCACCTCGTTCAACTGTGTAATAGAACACTGCACCATCATTATCACTCTCACCATCATCTTCTCCACTAACACCAGGTATAGTTAAGACTTGCCCTATACTTAAAGTATCACTAGTAAGGTTATTAGCATCTCTTAATTGTTGTATGGTTACACCAAAACGA
>CAMMTE010000135.1:0-2700 GCA_946499755.1 uncultured Mycoplasmatota bacterium | reverse complement strand
CAATGGCAAAAGCATCTCAAATAATATGTAACTTACACCAAATAGCAATGATTGAAGAAAAATTTGGTATAAATTAATTGTACCAAATTTTCATATTATAAAGGGGAAAGTATTTTTTCTCTTTTTTGTATTTATAGTAATAAGTGATATAAAGGCAGTTAATTATATAAAATCATGTAATAAATGCTTAAAATTGGGTACAGTTTCCCCTTACCCCATAAATAACAAATATTAAATTGTAGATTGTGCTAAATCCTAAGAGGGTAGAAAAACTTATAAATGAACTCTTCATTACCACAGTCTTCACAAATAAATTTATGAAGTTTTCTTTTTCTAAGAGTAGTAAAATCAGAAAATATCTTTTGACCTATTAAGATTCTACATAACTTAATAGTAGTCTTCTTATTTCTATTGGCAAGTAGTCCATAATGTTTAATCTTAGTAAAGTTTTTAGGTAGAACATGGAGTAAGAATCTTCTAATAAATTCTTCCGCAGTTAATTTCATTATTTTAATATTACCATTATCTTTGTAGTCCTTATATTCAAAAGTGATAATACCATTACTTATATCTATTATTCTTTCGTTAGAAATGGCAACACGAAAGGTATACCTTCCTAGATATTCAATAACATTTTCTGCTTTCCCTTTAGGAGGTTCAACATAAGTGATAAATGTTTTGTTATATAAAGGTCTTAAAAAGTCGTTAAACTTTTTGAAATCTTTTAGATAATTTAACTTATTAGGAAATGTTAAATCATTATAAATATGTTTTAACATTCCTAAAAACTTACCTTTAAATAAAGAAGATAATACTTGAACTTTAAATAGATATTTATTATTTGATTCTATCCATTTATTATTATTTAAGCCTCCACCTGTAACAATAGAATGAATATGAGGATGAAACTCCATTGTTTGTCCCCAAGTATGAAGGATAGAAGTAATACCAACTATGGCACCTAACCATTTAGGATCTTCTGAAAGTTCTAAAATAGATTCACTAGTGGCTTTAAACAAAATATTATAGATTAATTTTTTATTATATAAAGTAAGATCATTTAGTTCACTGGGAATAGTAGTGACTATATGAAAATAAGGGCAATTAAGTAAATAAGAAGACTCATTATCAATCCATTTTTCTCTAGCATAAGATTGACACATAGGACAATGTCTATTTCTGCAACTATTAAAACCAGTGATGGATTTACCAAATTTTTTACAAGTAATTGTATGGAATCCTGCTTCTTCTTTTTTACACTTTTTAATCTGATTATAAACTTTCCATTGTTCATTAGAAAGATTATGAGTTTGTATATAACTAGACCCATACATTGTAAGTATATTTTGAATAGTATAATTATTTGTCATAGTTTATCCCTTTAATATTGTTAAAATTTTGTGATAAATGAACATAAATAGAAGTAGAATTTAAGCTTTTGTGTCCCAATATCTATACTAGCACCAATAAGTAGCAAATGAATGTCTTAAACTGTGTTCAGTTATCTCAGGTGGTAAATTATACTCTTTCTTTAAACTAGAAAAGTAGTTGCCAATAGTCCTTTCACAAATGTGATTATTTGTATTTTGACTAATAAACAAAAATCCTTTTTTATGAGTATATCTTTTCTTTTTGTAAAACAGTCTTAAAAACTTAATAACAATATTAGGAAGAATAGTGAATCTCTCTTTATTGCCTTTACCTAAGATTCTAAGCTTATGTACTTCAGAATAAATATCTTCAATTTTAATAGTAGCGACTTCACTTATTCTAAGACCGCAACAAAAAGATAGAAGTAACCAACATTTATGTTCTAAGTTATCTTCATTATTAATTATCTTAAGAAATAGTTCTTTTGTAACTATCTTAGGAAATCTTTTTCTAAGCTTAGAGTTAGGGAGCAATACTTTACTAATACTTCTATCAAAACAAATTAAATAAAAGAATCTAACTGCCGCGAGATTAATATTATAAGTAGCACCACTTAAACCTTTATCTATAAAGTCTTTTTTGAAGTATTTAATAAGATCGTCTATAGTTAATTTACTAATATTAGTTTTTTCATCATATCTGTTTAAAAATCTAATAATAGCATACCTATAGTTTTTAATAGTAACTTCACTTCTACCTCCCATCCTCAAAGTTTCTTCACATTTTTTCAACCATATCTTTTTATTTTTTTCATTATTCATAAAAAAATCCCTCCTTTTGACCAAAGAGAGAAAATAAGTCTTTTCAAATTAATATTTTTGTGTATAATATTAAGTGTGTTGAGATTATTTAGACTCTTTGATCGGAATTTATAATAATCCAACACTTTTTATTTTGCAATATTTTTTAACTTAAGATTAATGACTTTTCGTCAGAAATTTGGTACAATAAAAATATGAAAAATAGGAAATAATAGCAATGAGGAGTAAATATGAAAAAGAAAAAAATAATAATTTTAAGTATTGTCATAATAGGACTTTTATTAATAGTAACGGGAGTAACTTACAGTATCTTATCTTTTGGAGTAGAAGGAAACGAAGTAAACATCGTTAAAGCAGGAATCTTAAAAATAGATATCGATGAAAACGAACCAATAACTTTATTAGAAGCATATCCCATTTCAACTGATAAAGGTACGGAAGGAAAGCCTTATACTTTTACTGTTTCAAATACTGGCGATATTGATGCTTTATATAGAATTTATCTTGA
>CAMMTE010000134.1:0-2703 GCA_946499755.1 uncultured Mycoplasmatota bacterium | reverse complement strand
ATTATAGAAAAGAAGTAATAGTAGTGATAGATAACATTCAAAATATAAAAAGGTCTGCATTAGAAGAAATACAATATTTAATAGAAAGTGATTATGGAGTAAATGAGACATTTGTAATGATAATGTTAGGAGAGGCAAGTTTTAAAGATAATATCTTAAAAAGAACAATATTTGAAGGATTAAGACAGAGAATAGTAGTTAATTATCAACTAACTCCTTTAACAAGAGAAGAAGTAAAAGAATATATAAAAAACTTATTAAGATATGCAGGATGTGAAAGAGAAATAATAGAGGAAAGTGGATATACGGCAATATTTAATATAAGTGGAGGGATACCAAGAAAAATAAATAAGATAGTATCATCATCGTTAATGTTGGGTTTTCAAAAGAAAGAGAAGAAAATAAGTAATGAGACAATAATGGAATCGAAGTATGAGGTAATATTGTAGGTGATGATATGATAAGATAAATAGACAAAGTGTAAAAACTTTGTCTATTATGATATTTACTATTGATTGGTTAGTTAATTATAAGATATAATTAACTAAAAGATATCAAGATAAAAGAAAGGAAGAAGTAGATATGGCTAATTTATTTTTTCAGGGTAAATTAATTCGTCAATTCTGGGGTAAAATAAATCGTCAATCTACATAAGTAGAAAGAAGGTAAAAAATATGAACAAAATTTGTTTACAAAATGTTACCTGGGGGGGGGGTCATTTAACCCTAATCTAAGTAATAAGATTACTTTCTTTTCTTATGCAAAAGAATAGAGTAGAGAATTATTCTATTCTTTTTTACGTGTAATGAAAGGAAGGTAATTATGAAGAAATTATTAGATGTAAGTATAAATAAAATATATATAATGTTAGTAATATTAATAAGCCTTTTTATGTTAGGAGGATACTTTTCTTATGCAATGTTTACAGTAACAAAAGAGAAAAGTAATGCAATAAGTATAGTAACTGGTAATTTAGTATATGATTTAAAAGTAGATGGTAAAGAAGAAAATACTTTAACAATTCCTGCTAATACAACAATAGAATTTACTGTTACTTTAAGTAATCCTAATAATAGAATAGCAAGATTTAACTTTTACTATTTAGGAAGTTTACCAGACGGTGTAACTGCAGGATATGTAGTAAGTGATGGATTTAATATACCAATGAGTGAAGTGGGATCTAATTTAGAGAAAAGTGGAACAACTGGATCTAGTAATACATATAAGATAAAAGTAACAAATGCAAATGATAGTGAAGTAACAATAAATCTAGGAGTAGATGTAGGACTAGATTATAATGATTTAAGTCTACCTAGTAATGGCCATTTATTTGAAGAATATAAAGCCTTTGTTTCAGATATAGTTTTAACAAATGAAGGGGAAAATGGTGGTTATTATGATGATGGAGAAGATACCTTTATTACAGGAAGTAATCCTAATAATTATATATGGTATAGTGGAAAACTTTGGAGAGCGGTGTCTGTAAATAATGAAGAAAAGACAACTAAATTAGTTACACAATGGAATATAAGCGCTATTTCTTATGATGATAACAGCAGTGCTTTTAAAGGTAGCTTTATGGAACAATGGTTAAATGATACAACAGTAGATGGCTTTTTATATAATTTAAGAGATTATGAAAAGTTTATAGTAACAGATTATAAATGGAATGCCACCATGATGACTGATAATAGTAAACCAGCAAAAACAACAATGGTAGAAGATCCAGTTGGCCTTTTAAATTATTATGAGTATGTAACTATTTATAAAGGAGCAAGTTCTTCAACAGATTATTTAAATAATGAGCTTGTTTGGTGGTTAATAACACCATATAATAATTCTTACATATGGCGTGTATATAACAATGGTGTCACAGATTATAAGAGTACTTCAACTGTTGCAAATGGTGTGCGCCCTACGATAAATTTAAAAAAAGAAGTTAAAACAATAGAAGGAGAAGGAACAAAAGAAAATCCCTATAGATTAGAAGGAGATACTGATAAAAACTTGAACGGAGTTAAATTAAATACAAGGTACAGTGGAGAATATATAAGATTTGGAATGGGAGAGAATAATCTATACAGAATAGTTAGTCATGAAAATGGCATAGGAACAAAAATAACTAGTGCTGAGCCATTAAAAAGTTTAGATACATTCGTAACAAGTGCCTTTGGAAGTAATACAACATTTTCAAGCACAAATACAATAGGTAATTTCTTAAATAAAGATTATTTAACGAATTATGTAGATAATGAACATAGTAAAATGATAGAAGATAGTAGTACCTGGTATTTAGGCACAGTAGGAGGTGGAGAAAGTTATAAATTAGCCAAATATACAAGTACAGTTGATACGACAGTAACATCAAATACAACAGCAGCTAAAGTAGGATTACTTCGTTTTGGAGAGTTAATGACTGGTCAATTTGATATGTATGAAAATAATTCATATTATTGGATATTAACAGCGAATAGTACATCACTTATGCGATTTATTTATAATGATGGCTTTTCTGGCACTTATTATCCTACTGAAACATATGGTATAAAACCTGCCTTAAACTTAAAATCAAATGTTATAATAACATCAGGTGATGGAACTTTACAAAATCCTTTTATCATTTCCTTGGAATAATAAAACAAAAAAATGTGTTAAGATTTTTTAGAAATGTTACATTTTTTAATTATTAAATTGATAACAAAC
>CAMMTE010000133.1:0-2715 GCA_946499755.1 uncultured Mycoplasmatota bacterium | reverse complement strand
TAATTATGAAGTTTAATAGATTAGAGAACTTAATTGGTTCTTTTTCTTTAGAAAAGTTAAAAAACTCTACTGTTCTAGTTGTTGGTCTTGGAGGAGTAGGGGGATATGTCGTTGAAGCACTTGCTAGAAGTGGTATTGGTAATTTGATACTAGTAGATTATGATAAAGTTGATATTACTAACTTCAATAGACAAATAATCGCTGTTAATGAAAATATTGGTAAGTATAAAGTAGATTGTTTTAAAGAAAGAATAGAAAGTATTAATGAAGCGTGTAATGTTATTTCCTATAACTTAAAAATAGATAATGAAAAAATTAAAGATATTTTTAACACTAAAATAGATTTTGTTGTTGATGCAGTTGATGATGTAAGAGCAAAGGTTTCTATAATTAATTATTGCCTAGAACATAACATAGACTTTATTAGTTCTATGGGTACTGGTAATAGATTAGATCCAAGTAAACTAACTATTACAACTTTAGATAAAACTTTCAATGATCCACTTGCAAGAATCATTCGTTCTAAGTTTGATAAGAGTGTACAGAAAAAAATAACCGTTTGCACATCAACTGAATTACCTTTAAAAGTTAAAGATAAAACTGTTATTGGGTCGAATGCTTTTGTACCTAGCAGTGCAGGACTTTTAATAGCAAGTTATATAGTAAGAAAAATAAACGAGACTAAATTTAATTAGCCTCGTTTTAAAATTTTCTATATAGTCCTACAACTTTACCTAGTATTGTAACTTCATCTAATATTATAGGATCCATTGTATCATTTTCTGGTTGTAATCTAAAGTGCCCATTTTCTTTATAAAATGTTTTAACAGTCGCTTCATTGTTATTATTCATTGCAACTACAGTTTCACCATTTCTAGCAGTACTTTGTCTTTCTACTATTAAGATATCTCCATCATATATACCTACATTAATCATAGATTCACCACTAACTTTTAAAGTAAATATTTCTTTTTTATTACCAAAAAGTTCTGTAGGTAAGGCAAAGGTCTCATCTGGACGTTCTATCGCTTCAATAGGTGTTCCTGCTGTTACTTTACCAAGTAGTGGTACTTTTACAACATCATCCTCGTTATCTAAATACTCATTATCAACTAATACTTCAATAGTTCTATTAGTCCCTGCACCTTTCTTAATATATCCCTTTTTAACTAGTTGTTTAATATGAAAGTGAATAGTTGCAGGACTAGATAATTTCGCTTCATCTCCTATTTCTCTTACAGTAGGTGGATAACCATTTTTTGCAATTAGTTTTTTAATTATTTGTAATATATCATATTGTCTATCAGTTAGTTTTTCCACTTTACACACTTCCTTCCTTTATTTGTTTATAGTTTAGCATAACAGGTGTAAAATGTCAAACAAATCTTCGAAAATATATTGACATAAACATCTGTTCGATATAAAATGATATCAGAAAGAAGGAGTGATAGTTATGTTAAATTTAAAAAATATTTTAAAAACTGCTTTAGGAGTTAGCCTAATCTATATAATGGCTGTTATTCTTACTTTATTTATGTGCGATAGAGTTAATGAGTTAGAGAGTAGTGAGGAGGAAATAATCAATACAACAGTTGCTTTATCTTTAAAATAGTTTTTAAAAATTCTAGCAGTGTGATACAATAAATAAAGAAAGAGTGGTTAGATATGAAGAAAATAATATTAGTTGATGGAAATAATCTTTTATTTAGAAGTTACTATGCTACTAGTTATAGTGGAGTTATTATGAGAAATTCTAAAGGTTTTCCTACTAATGGTTTGTATGGCTTTATTAATATGATGAATAAAATTATTGAAGAAGAGAAGCCTAGTTATATTTTAGTGGCTTTTGATAAAGGGAAGACCTTTAGACATGATAAGTATGATGAATATAAAGCAGGACGTAAAGAGATGCCAGATGATTTAAGATTACAATTTCCTAAAGCTAAAGAAGTCCTTGATGCAATGGGAATTAAACATTTTGAAATAGATAATTATGAAGCTGATGATATAATAGGTACTCTTGCAAAAGAAGTAGATGAAGAAGATGAGTTTATCGCGACAATTATTTCAAGTGATAAAGACCTACTTCAATTAATTAGTGATGAAGTAGATGTTAAACTATTAAAGACTAAAGGTTCTATTAGGTTTAACAGAGAAGTATTTAAAGAGTTTTATAAAGTAGAGCCTATCAATATGATTGACCTTAAAGCATTAATGGGCGATATGTCTGATCATATACCAGGGGTTAAGGGCATTGGAGAGAAAACTGCTATTAATCTATTAGAGAAATATAAGACGTTAGATAATTTGTATGCCCATGTTGATGAATTAACTCCTAAGACTAAAGAGAAGCTAATTAATGATAAAGAAAGCGCTTATATGAGTTATGACCTTGCAACTATTTATAGAAATGTAGATATTCCATTTAGTCTAGAAGATTGCAAATATAATGGTTTAAATAGATCTAAATATATAGATATTCTAGAAGAGTTAGAGTTTAAATCTCTTTTAAAGAAAGTTAATAATATAGATATTAGTAAAGAAGAAGATAATGATATTGATAGTGATAAAAATATAGAAATAAAAGAGGTAGATGTTAAAGACTTTGATAGTAGTAGTGAATATTCCTTTTATATTGAGATGAATGCTTATAATTATAATGAATCTTTTATTATTGGCGTTAGTTTTACAAACGAGAGTGGAACTTGTTTTATA
>CAMMTE010000132.1:0-2773 GCA_946499755.1 uncultured Mycoplasmatota bacterium | reverse complement strand
AAATGGGAAAGAATGACACCTATTTTTGATACAGGGACAAGTTTACAATCAGATGTAACACTTCCATATTTAGATTTTGATAATGAAGAATATAAGTTTTTTTATTCTCATAATATGACAGTTAATCAATTAGTTAATTATATTATGTTAGAAAAATATGATTTAACTAAATTAGATGGTTTGATAGATGAGTATAAAGAAGTTTTAGAAAAATATTCTGATATAATAGAATTAAATCCAAAAAGATTAGAAAAAACTGTAGAGGGGTTTTCGGAAAGAGTAGAATTATTAAAACAAGCAAAGAAAAATTTATAAAAATAGTTGCATAAACTATATAAAATATGTTATATTTTGTTTAGTTTTATTTAAAACAAGTGCGAAAGACGGGAATAAGGAAATTTTATAGAGAGTTAATGGGTGGTGTAAATTAACAAAGGAACTTATTTCGGATCACTTTTAAGTTGTGCTTTAAGGATAAGTTAAAGCCGGGTAAAACCGTTATATGAATTAAGATAGATAAGATCTATGAACTAAGGTGGTACAGTGTTAATTCCTTTAACGCCCTTAGGACATAGATTTTTTTAGTTTAGGAGGGAGATAATTATGGCATTTAAAGAACTTGAAAAAGGTAAGACTCATGAAATTGAGATGGATATCTTAAAGACTTGGGAGAAGATGGATATTTTAAAACAATGTATTGATAATAGAGAAGGTAAGGAAAACTTTGTTTTCTATGATGGACCTGCTACTGCTAATGGTAAACCAGGACTTCATCATATGATGGCTAAGTTTTTAAAAGATACTTTCTGTAAATATAAGACTATGCAAGGTTATAGAGTTCTTCGTAAAGTAGGTTGGGATACTCATGGACTTCCTGTAGAGTTACAAGTAGAAAAAGAACTTGGTTTTAGTAATAAGAAAGATATTGAAGAGTATGGGATAGAAGAATTTAATCAGAAGTGTAGAGAAAGTGTTTGGGAAAATGAGAAAGCTTTTTCTGATATGACTAGAGAAATGGGACAATTTATTGATTTAGAGCATCCTTATGTTACTTATGATAATAACTATATAGAAACAGAATGGTGGATTCTTAAAAAATTCTTTGATGAAGGATTATTTTATGAAGGACATAAGATACTACCATACTGTACTAGATGTGGTACAGGTCTTGCTTCTCATGAAGTAGCCCAAGGTTATAAAGAAGTAACTGCTAATACCGTAATAGTACCTATGAAGAAAAAGGGAGAAGATGTATACTTCCTTGTTTGGACTACTACTCCTTGGACTTTAATTAGTAATGTAGCACTTTGTGTTAATCCAAGAGAAGAGTATGTATTAGTAGAGAGTCAAGGTAATAAATTTATTGTAGGTAAAAAGCTAGCTTCTAAAGTATTAGGAGATGACTATACAGTCTTAGAAGAATATAGTGGTAAGAACCTAGAATATATGGAATATGAACAGTTAATACCTAGTTTAAAAGTAGATAAGAAAGCCTTTTATGTAACAGTAGATGATTATGTTACTATGGAAGATGGTACAGGTATTGTTCATATTGCACCTGCTTTTGGACAAGATGATTATAATGTTGGTAAAAAATATAATTTACCTGTCTTAAATCCAGTTGGTGAAGATGGTAAATATACTGAAGGTTTATGGAAAGGGATGAGAGTATTTGATGCTGATATAGAAGTTATTAAATACTTAAAAGAAAATGGTAAACTATTTAAGAAAATTAAAATGGTTCATAACTATCCTCATTGTTGGAGATGTGATACGCCTTTGTTATATTATGCTAAACCATCATATTATTTAGAGGTTACGAAAATAAAAGACCAAGTTGTTAAAAATAATAATGGTGTTAATTGGTATCCTGCTTTTGTGGGAGAGAAAAGATTTGGTAACTGGTTATTAAATATGAATGACTGGGCTATATCAAGAAATAGATATTGGGGTACGCCACTACCTCTTTGGAAATGTAGTTGTGGACATCAAGAAATGATAGGTTCTCGTAAAGAACTTGTGGAAAAAGCGATAGAAGATATAGATGAGACTATAGAATTACATAGACCATATGTTGATGATATTCATATTAAATGTCCAGAATGTGGTAAGGAAATGAGTCGTGTTAGTGAAGTAATTGACTGTTGGTTTGATTCTGGTTCAATGCCTTTTGCACAGTACCATTATCCATTTGAAAATAAAGAGTTATTTGAGGACCAATTTCCAGCAGATTTCATATGTGAAGGAATTGATCAGACTAGAGGATGGTTCTATACATTAATGTTAATATCTACTTTTGTTACAGGTAAAAGTCCATATAAAAATGTTTTAGTTAATGACTTATTACTTGATAAATATGGTAAGAAGATGAGTAAAAGTAAAGGTAATATCGTTAAACCATTTGATTTGATGAATGAGTTTGGTAGTGATGTTATTAGATTCTATTTACCTTATGTATCTCCTGTATGGACTCCTATTAAGTTTGATAATGATGGCTTAAAAGAAGTTAATTCTAAATACTTATCAACACTTAAAAATGCTTATTCATTCTTTGAAATGTATGCTAATGCGGATAAAGTTGATCCTAGAGAGTATAATGTTCCTGTTAATGATAGAGAATTAGTTGATAAATGGTTACTATCTCGTTTAAATAATACTTTATTACTTGTTACTAAAGCCTATGATGAGTATGACTTAAATAAAGTAGTTCATTATATCGTAGATTTCTTAAATGATGATTTTTCTAACTGGTATATTAGAAGTAATAGAAAGA
>CAMMTE010000131.1:0-2860 GCA_946499755.1 uncultured Mycoplasmatota bacterium | reverse complement strand
ATTATTTCTATATCATCAAGAGTCTGTTTTACTAAACTATCAAGACAAGTAGAAAGATATTCTTCTTCATTATAAACAGGAACTATTATACTTACTTTAGGCAAAGTTATCACTCCTTTACAGTTATTGATATATAATACATCTAAAATTAAATAATATAAAGTAATTTATCTAAAACTATGCTATTATTATACTAGGTGAGATGTTATGATAAGGTTTAATAATGTTAGTAAAGAATACAAAAGTAAGAAAGGACAGATTACTAAAGCCTTAACTGATATTAATATTAATTTAGGTGATAAGGGTTTAGTATTTATCATTGGTAAAAGTGGTAGTGGTAAAAGTACTTTATTAAATATTTTAGGAGGTCTTGATAGTAAGACTAGTGGCAAGATTTACATTGATAATAAAGATATAGATAGTTTTAGAGAAAAAGATTATGATAGTTATAGAAATACTTATATTGGTTTTATCTTTCAAGACTTTAATTTATTAGAAGAATATAATGTCTTTGATAATGTTATGTTATCGGCCAAACTACTAAGAAAGAAAGTTGATAAGGATGAAATACTTAATCTTTTAGATAGGCTTGGTCTTAAAGGATTAGAATATAGAAATATTAATGAACTATCAGGCGGTCAAAAGCAAAGAGTTGGTATTGCCAGAGCTTTAATTAAAAATCCTAAGGTAATACTTGCCGATGAACCTACTGGTAATTTGGATAGTCACTCTAGTTTAGAAACATTTAAGTTATTAAAAGAGATTAGCAAAGAAAAACTAGTAGTTGTAGTATCACATGACTTAGAGAATGCTAATACTTTTGCCAATAAAATATTGGAACTACAAGATGGTAAAGCGATTAGAAATGATTTAACTACTGAAGAATTAGATGATAATACCTTTTCACTAACTAAGTCAAAATTACCTTTTAAAGAGTGTCTACACTTTGCCTTTACATCACTTAAAAGTAATAAAGTTAAACTATTCTTTACTGTTATTCTAACAATGATATCACTAGTCTTTATGGGAATATCTGTTAACTCTTTTCTTTATGATAAAGGAACATTCATGGCTGGAGTTATGAGGGATAATAATGAATATATTTTTGATATTTATAAGAATGAAACATCCCCAGGTCTTGGTGGATATTGGGCTAGTCCTTTAAATAACGAAAATGAAAAAGAAATAAAAGAAAATATTAAAAGTACCTTAAATCCTATTTACACTCTTTATGACAATAGCAAAAATATTTCTTTACAATATGGAAAACTAATTGAGCCTAATGTCGATAAAGATTTTCCTGTAGAACCACCAATATATTTTAGAATTATTGAAACTAAAGACTATAACATAATTCCAAACTTAGTTGGAAAAGCTCCATCTAAGAGTAATGAAATAGTAATTTATAAATATGTAGCAGAATATATCGTAAAATATGGTATAAAAGCTAGTGATAATACTATTTATTATCCTAATTCTCTTGACGATTTAATAAACTCAAAAAAAGAAATCCTTTTAGGTTCTAATAATGTAATAATTACAGGTTATGTCGACTTAGATGGTAAAGATGAAATCAATAATAATAGTTATATTTATACTAATGGCTTTGTTGATAATGCCATATTAAATTATGATAAAGAAACAATCTTAACCAATTATACTCACCTTAGTACAAATGGCTATGAAAATGTTAAAACTAATAATAATATAAAACTTTATAACAACGAAGAAGTTTTATATAAAAACAAAGATAGTCTTGATAACAACGACATTATAATTTCTTTTAACTTCTTAAAAGAAATTAATGAAGACTATAGTAAAGGATTAGATGCATATTTACTAAACAATAGTGATAGAGATTATAATACAATACTAAGGGAATTTACTACTAATTATTTAGAAAGTACTAATTACCTAGACAAAATAAATTTAAGTTTATCAATTACTGTAAATGATAAAAAAAATGTAGTCGATGTAAATGTAATAGGTGTAAGTTATGATGATTATAATTATATAAATTCTAACTATTTCAATAGTCTTATGACAAATGAGAATAATAAAGTTATAAATGGTTATAGAATATATGAAAATGATTTTAATACCTTAACTAATATTATAAATGCTTACAAAACAGAAGTAGAAGATTATGGAACTTATTATTACTTAGAACTACCACATAATGTTGATCTAAATACTATAAATGTAGTTTATACTTTTCTTGCTAAATACATTAATATTATAACTTTAATCTTTGCATTATTTACAATACTACTATTCTCTAACTTTATTTATATATCTATAAATTACTCTAAAAAACAAATAGGAATACTTAGAGCTTTAGGCACAAGGAAAAATGATATTATTAAGATATTCCTATATGAAAGTATAATTGTAGGTATTATATCTTATATAATTTCTATTATTCTATGGTTTATTGCAATTAATTTATTAAATAATTCTCTATTTGGAGATAAAACTTATATTTTAAATGGTATAGTAACAAATCCTTTAGTACCAATTATTATGTTTATCTATACTATTATCATATCTATAATTATTACACTTATATCTTTAAGTAAGATTACTAAGATTAAACCAATAGATGCAATTCTTAATAAGTAAAAGGACTCTATAAAAATAGAATCCTTTTTTAATCTAAACAAAGCTCTTTAACGTAATTTTTTATTTCTCTATCTGTTAAAACATTACCAGTAGAGACAACTTTATCTTCTATCATAAGAGCGGGAATGACATTTATGTTATACTTCTTCTTATAAGTAGAATCTATTTTCTCAATATTAAATTCCATATCAAGTTCACGTTCTACTTTAGATAAGTTTTTTAATATTTTCATACCATT
>CAMMTE010000130.1:0-2880 GCA_946499755.1 uncultured Mycoplasmatota bacterium | reverse complement strand
TTGAATTTATTACTTTTCATTCTTTAGAAAATAGTATTGTAAAACATAAATTTAATAAAGTATGTGAAGTTGATTCTTTAGTTAAAGGATTACCTAATATACCAGAAGATAAATTACCTAATTATAGATTAATTACTAAAAAAGGTATTAAAGCAAGTAATCTAGAACTTCAAGATAATAATAGAAGCCATAGTGCTGTTTTAAGAGTTATAGAAAGAATAAAATAGGAGGTGATATTATGGCTAAAAGAAGATTAAAAAAACGTGTTAAAATGAGTAGGTTTGAACGTTTAATTTATACTTTTGCCATTGTTTTAGCTGTTAGTGCACCTTTAACAATAGTTTTTTCTAAAGCAACACTATCTAAGATAAATTTTGAAGTTGAGAAAACTAAAAAAGAAATAGAAGAACAAAATAAGACGAATGAGAGTTTATCTATGAAAATAAATGAACTTGCTTCACTAGATAAGATAGAAGAGGTTGCTAAAGAACAAGGATTAAGTTATAATAATGATAACATTAAAAATATCGATGAATAATAGGAAGTGAGATTAGTGAAGAAAAAGAAGAGAACAAGAAATAATATTAAATATAGCAAGTTAGTTATTCTTGTTTCTCTTTTTTTGTTTGCTTTAATGTTAGTTAGAGTTACACAACTTGCTTTATCAGAGGAAATCGATGATACTAATTTACAAGCTTTGGCAAGACAACGTACTACGAAAACAGATGTTGTAAAAGCAGAACGTGGTAATATTTATAGTAGTGATGGAGAAGCACTTGCACAAAATGTTTCTTCCTATAAATTAATTGCTTATCTTTCTCCTTCGAGAACAACTGATCCTGATAATCCTAAACATGTTGTAGATAAAGAGATGACTGCTAGTAAGTTAGCTCCTATTTTAGGGACTACAGAAGATGTAATATTATCTTACTTAAATAAAGAAAATGTTTATCAAACAGAATTTGGTACTATTGGGAATGGACTTACAGAACTTACTAAAGAAGAGATAGAGAAATTAAATTTACCAGGAATAGATTTTATTGAGAGTTTAAAGAGATATTATCCTAAGGGAGATTTCGCTTCATATGTACTTGGATATGCTAAAGAAGAGACTAGTGTTGATGAAGATGGTAATGAAGTTACGGATATGACTGGAGAAATGGGAATTGAAGAGTATTATGATTCAACCTTAAAAGGAGAAGATGGTTATACTACTTATCAGAAAGACTTAAGAGGTTATAAAATTGCAGGTACTAATGAGATAACTAAAGAAGCAGAAGATGGTAAAGATATATATTTAACTATTAATAGTAGTATTCAGTTTTTTGTGGAACAAGCTTTATCAGAAGCGGAAGCTAATTATAAATATGAATGGTTTACTATTATGATAGCAGATGCTAAGACGGGAGCAATACTTGCTTCAAGTACATCACCATCTTTTGACCCTAATAAAAGAGATATTACTAATTATTTAGATATGAATGTATCTAGTCCATATGAACCTGGTTCTACAATGAAGATATTTACTTATATGGCTGCAATGGAACAGGGTGTTTATAATGGTAATGAGACATATCATTCTGGTGTCTATACTACTACAGATGGTACAGAAATAGGTGATTGGAATAGAGCTGGTTGGGGTGATATTACTTTTGATAAAGGTTTTGCTTTATCTAGTAACGTAGGTGTTATTAATTTAATAGATCGTCATTTATCTGCTGATATTCTTAGAAGTTACTTTAAAAAATTAGGTTTTAGTAAGAAAACAGGTATTGAACTTCCTAGTGAAGCGACAGGAGATGTTGATTTTAAGTATGAAACAGAAATATTTAATGCAGGATTTGGACAAGGTATTACAACAACTCCTATTCAAAATATTCAAGCTTTAACTTCTCTTACTAATGGGGGAGTTATGTTAAAACCATATTTAGTTGAGAAAATAGTTGATCCTGATACAGGAGAAGTTACTTATGAAGGTAAAAGAGAAGAAGTTGATACTGTTGCTAGTGAATCTACTGTTAATAAGATAAGAGAATTAATGTGGAATACAGTTAATGTTCCTGGTATGACGGGAGCTGGATATAGATTAGATGGCTATGATTTAATAGGTAAAACTGGTACAGCCCAAATAGCTGATGAAAATGGAGGGGGGTATTTAACAGGAGAATCTGATATAATTTCTTCATTTGCAGGAATATATCCTAATAATGATCCTAAAGTAATTATTTATGCATCTGTTAAAAGACCAGAAGGCGGTAATCAGAAAGTTATTTGGAAAGCGATTAAAGATATAGTTGTTAATGTTAGTAAATATTATGGAACTGATCCTGTTACAACTAGTGAAGAGGATTTAGCTAGTTATAGTTTAACTTCTTATAAAAATAAAGATACTGCTAGTAGTAAAGCAGAACTTGAAAATATGAAGATGAATGTTAAAGTAATTGGTAATGGTAATAAAGTTATTAAACAATATCCTACTAAAGGAGAAGAAATTACGGAAGGAAGTAATGTGTTTCTTATTACAAATGATACTAACTTAACAGTTCCAGATGTTACAGGGTTATCTAGTAAACAAGCGGAGGACTTACTAAGACTTCTTAATATAAGCGTTAAACTAGAAGGTAATGGTTATGTTACTAGTCAAAGTATTGCTCCTAATACTCCTATTACTTCAGGTATGGAGATAACTCTTAGTTTGAGTCCTAAATTTTAATAGTAATTAATGAAGAGAGTAACTATTAATAGTTGGAAATAATTACTCTTTTTTTCGTTGACACAAACTATCTATCATGATACATTATAGATAGATGGGAGACTTTAAAAATAGATGGAGGAAGGAGGAAAAATAAAATTTTTGAAAAAAGTATAGATTTTGTAAAT
>CAMMTE010000129.1:0-2942 GCA_946499755.1 uncultured Mycoplasmatota bacterium | reverse complement strand
GAACAGCTCTGAACAGAAGTGAACAGCTCTGAACAGAAGTGAACAGCTCTGAACATTATTAAATAGTAATACAACTATTTAATAATGTACCTACCATAACTATCTTTTTTTGCAGTACCTGTCCAAACTATCAAATCATAATCAACTAATCTATTAAGCAACTTAACAGCAGTTGTCTTACCTCTTTTTATTATGTCCGCTACTTCTAACGAAGTAATTTCCCCTTTATCATATATTGCCTGTAATACTTGTCTTTCTTGATAATTTAATTGTTTCCATTTCTGTTCTATTTCTTTATTTTTTAACATTGTCTCAGTTTTTCTTTTACTTCTCATAACTATATTATTATCAAGAACTAACAAAACTGAATGTTGATTAGGCTCAGAATAAATAGGATCTTTTAAATAAAATCTTTGCATTTCACTATATATTCTCTTTACACCTTCATTTAATTCTCTAACAATACCAAATTCCGTTAAAACTCTTGCTATCTGAGGATTTCTTGAATACCTTTCTGTTTTCATATTTTCTAAAGTAATAAATCCACTAAGCTTACCCGGACTTAATATTTCTAATCTATCATCAAATAATTTCACTGTAATATATTCTCCTGTATTAGAATAGTCTCTGTGAGTTATGGCGTTAACTAAGCCCTCGTACCATGCAAACTCAGGATATTCTGGAACTGTTTCAAATATACCTTTCTGATTTAAATAAGTAAATTCTCTTAACTGAGAATTAATAAAATCTCTTGCTTCTTCCAAAGTTTTATATAAACACTTATCAAATGTCCTATCTTTAACTATATTCATTTCTGTTCCAACTTGAAAATTACTTCCTTCAAACTTTAAAACTCTTACTCTGACACTAGGTAAATACACTGAAGGATTTTTACCAAATAAAAGCATACCTGCTTTCGTAAAACATAATTTTCCGTTATCTTCAACTAAAAAACCTCTTGCTTTTAATACTTGTTCATTAGATATTTCTGTCGCTCCTATTTTATCTTTATAAATTTCCATAACTTCCAAATCAAGATCATAAATACTAGACATACTTAAAACTTCGGATTCAAAATTTCTTTCCCCTTTTTCATACTCCAGACTTCTTACCTGTTCAGCATTTAATTTTATAGAAGAATCTCCTTGTCTTAAATAAACTTCATCTTTATTATTTCTAACAATAAAGTTTAATACAGGTTCAATGTGAAATAATAGAATATTATCTTTTTCATTTTTAATATTCTCTACTTCTATAAGTTCTATTTTATAATTAGGTGTTGGGCTTAAATAGTTAGTAATAACTTTTTGAAAATCATTTAACTTATTAATTCCATAATTATTAAAACCTTCTATATTTCCTTCATCAGTTATTCCTACTGCTATTACTCCGCCATTGGCATTTGAAAAAGATGCTATTTCATTGGCTAAATCTTGCATACTAACACTAGCTCTTTTTCTTTCAAAATATAAGTTTTCTTTAATGTTTTTTAAATAATTTTCTGTAATAATTGAATTTATTTTAGATAACAATATAACACCTCCTATAAAAATGATATACTGCCCATCTTTTTTTGCTCTACAAATTAAAAAGATTAACCTAAAGAGATTAATCTATACAAAGTTCATATTACCAACCATCATATCTGTTAAAGTCTTACCAAAAAGTTCTAAGAAGTTAAGTTTATCTACATTTTCTGTTACTGTTAGTCCTTCTTTTTTAATCTTATTATTATCACTATCTTTAACTATAATCTTACCTACTTCATCTCCTTTTTTTAAAGGTAAATTATTATTGGTTATTTTTATATCATAAGTATATTTTTTATTATCTACACTTTTCTTAGAAAGTATAGCAATATCATTTAGAGGTACCAAACTAATTTTAGAACTAGTCGCTTTATCTAAACTTATTTCTTTTACAATATCATCTGTTGTTTTTAATATTTCTATTTTATAATTATTAAATCCATAATCAAGTAAACTCATAGTTTCACTATTTCTAGTTTGGCTATTATCTTCTCCTAAAACTATGGCAATAAGTCTTAAATCATCTCTTTTAGCAGTTGCTGCTAGACAGTATTTAGCAGCATCTGTATGTCCTGTTTTTAGTCCATCTGCACCTTCATAAAATCTAACTAGTCGATTAGTATTAACCAGCCAAAACTTATTATCAGTATTTTCTCTTAAATAATCTTCATAA
The DNA here is from genome assembly GCA_946499755.1 of uncultured Mycoplasmatota bacterium. Classification (GTDB taxonomy): domain Bacteria; phylum Bacillota_I; class Bacilli_A; order RF39; family UBA660; genus Onthousia. Next base: position 740 of record CAMMTE010000129.1, on the reverse strand, counting down.
ACTGATGAGAATTCTAATATCTTCTCATGCTTTAAAAGTTCTCTTGCAATTATAGCCATATCATAAGCACTTGAATAGTGTCCTTCTTCATCAAGTCCTGTACAGTTTTTAAAGAAAGTATTTTTAAGACCTAACTCTTTTACTTTTTTATTCATCATATCTACAAACTCTACTTCACTTCCGGCAATAAACTCAGCCATAGCAACTGTAGCATCATTAGCACTAGCCATCGATATACCTTTCATCATGTCTTCTACAGTCATTTCTTCTCCTGTTGTTAAATAGATTTGACTACCTCCCATACCTGATGCATTGGCACTTGCTGTTACCGTATCAGTCCATTTTATTTTACCTTTCTCAATAGTCTCCAATATAATAATCTGAGCGACCATCTTAGTCATAGATGCCACTGCCACTTGTTCATCTTTATTTTTCTCAAAAATTATCTCTCCTGTAGTAGCATCCATTAAAACACCAGCAGTAGCATTAGGTATAAGTGAGGTATCAGTACTATTTTCAGTAGTAGTATCCTCATTTAAAGTATTATTCTCTTTATCATTTATATCTGTAGTATTATCTTCTATATTAGTAGACTCTTCATTATCTCTATTTTCAGTAATATTGTCTTCTTGTATTTCTGTATTATTATTTATTTCTTCTGCTTTTACATAACAAGGTATTAAAAGAATAGATAATATAAGTAATAAAATTACCTTTTTCATTAAATCAACTCCTAATAA
>CAMMTE010000128.1:0-3019 GCA_946499755.1 uncultured Mycoplasmatota bacterium | reverse complement strand
TGACTTTATATGTTAGAATATTTATAAGAGGAGGTTTTAAGAAATGAAAGGAATAATATTAGCAGGAGGTAGTGGTACTAGATTATATCCTTTAACAGAAGTTACTAGTAAACAACTTATGCCAATTTATGATAAGCCTATGATATATTATCCATTATCTTTATTAATGCAAGCAGAGATAAGAGATATTTTAGTAATATCTACTCCTAAAGATTTACCTAGATTTAAAGAGTTATTAGGTAATGGAGAGAAGTTTGGTATTAATTTATCATATGTTGAACAGCCTAGTCCTAATGGACTTGCTGAAGCCTTTATTTTAGGAAAAGAATTTATTGGTGATGATACTTGTTGTATGGTATTAGGTGATAATATCTTTTATGGGCCTAATTTAAAAAAGGAACTATTAAAAGCAAAGAGTGATGCATCTAAAGGTATAGCGACAGTTTTTGGATATCATGTTCATGATCCAGAGCGTTTTGGTATTGTGGAGTTTGATAAGGATGGTAAAGTTTTAAGTGTAGAAGAAAAGCCTGTTCATCCTAAAAGTAATTATGCAGTTACAGGTTTATATTTCTATGATAATACGGCAGTTAAGAAAGCAGAGACTTTAAAGCCATCTGCACGAGGTGAATTAGAAATAACTGATTTAAATAAACTATTTTTAGAAGAAGATAGGTTAAATGTTATAACACTTAATGAAGGTTATGTATGGTTTGATACTGGAACATTTAAAAGCCTATTCTCAGCGACTAATTTTGTAGCAACTATCCAGGAACATCAAAATATTACTATTTGTTGTCCAGAAGAAATTGCTTATAAAAATGGTTGGTTAGATAAAGAGACTGTTTTAGCAGGGGCTGAGTTAATGAAAAAGAATACTTATGGGAAACACTTATTAGAAATTGTAAAGGAGAAGTAAAATGAAAAAAATAGAGACAGAATTATTAGATTGTTATATTTTAGAGCCAGATAGATTTGGTGATGAAAGAGGATATTTTTCTCCATATTATATAGCAGCTAATTTAAAAGAATTAGGATTTAAAGGGGTTGTACAAGCCAATAGAAGTAAAAGTGCTAAGGGAGTAGTAAGAGGATTGCATTTTCAAAAAGATCCTAAATGTCAAGCGAAAATAGTTGAAGTTATTAAAGGCTCTGCTATTGATGTAGTTGTTGATATTAGAAGAAATTCTCCTACTTATGGAAAACATATTACTGTTAAATTAACAGATGATAATAATAGGCAATTATATGTACCTCGTGGCTTTGCTCATGGTTTTATTTCTCTAGAAGATGATACAATCTTTCATTATCTAGTAGATAATGATTATGCTCCAGATATGGAAGGTGGTATTCTTTATAATGATCCTGATCTTGGAATTGATTGGGATAAACTATTTAGTGAAAATGGTATAGAAAATCCAATTTTATCAGATAAAGATAAAATACGTAAACCATTAAAGGAATCTGATGTTATATTTGAAAGGGAGGAAAAATAATGAAATATTTAATTACTGGTTATAAAGGACAATTAGGATTTGATATAAAACGTGAATTATTAAAAAGAGGAGTAAGTGAAGAAGATATACTAGCTGTAGATAAAGATGAGATGGATATTACAAAAAAAGATGAAGTTGATAGAGTAGTTAAAGGTTTTAATCCTGATGTTATCTTTCATTGTGCTGCTTTTACTGCTGTAGATAAAGCTGAAGATATGGAAGATGTAGTATATGACATCAACGTAAATGGAGCTAAGAATATGACTGATGCCGCTATTGATACTGATGCAACTATTCTTTATATGTCTACAGATTATGTTTTTGATGGTACTAAGAAAGGTTTTTATACTGAAGAAGATAAAGTTAATCCTATGAGTGTTTATGGAAAAACTAAATATTTAGGAGAAGAAGAAGTTAGACGTAATCCAAAACATTATATTACGAGAATATCTTGGGTATTTGGTATTAATGGACATAACTTTGTTAAAACAATGTTAAAGCTTTCGGAAAATCATAAAGAATTAAATGTTGTAAATGATCAAATAGGTAGTCCTACTTATACAGTAGATCTTGCTAAAACCCTAGTAGATATGGCTAGTACTGATAAATATGGTACATATAACGTTACTAATAGTGGCTATTGTAGTTGGGCAGAGTTTGCAGAGTATATCTTTGAATCTAATAAAAAGAGTGTTAAAGTAAATAAAGTTACAACTGAAGAATATTTAAATATTACTGGTACAAAACAAGCTTATAGACCTAGTAATTCTCGTTTTGATGAGACTAAATTAGAAGATAATTTTGGGTTATTACCATCATGGCAAGATGCTATTGATCGTTATAATGTTGAATTAGAAGAACAAAAGCAGTTAGTAAAGAAAAAATAATAAAAGGAGATTTTATGCTTGAGGTTAAATATATTACAAAATATTATGGAAATAATAAAGCCGTGGATGATTTATCATTCACGGTTAAAGATGGTGAGATATTTGGTTTGCTTGGTGAGAATGGAGCAGGTAAAACAACAACATTTCGTATTATTATGGGTTTAATTGATGCTAGTAGTGGAGAAGTTTTACTTGATGGGAAGAAAATAGATTATAATTTAACTGATAAAATAGGTTTTGTTACAGAAGAGAGAAGTTTACTTACTAAGCTTACTGTTTTAGAACAATTGAAGTTTTATGGAGTTTTAAAAGGACTAGATGAAAGAACTATAGAAAAAGATATTGATAAATGGTTAGAAAAGTTTTCTATTACTAGTTATAAAAATAGAAAAATTAAAGAATTATCTAAAGGTAATCAGCAAAAAATACAATTTATTTCTGCTATTATAAATCATCCTAAATTATTAATATTAGATGAACCTTTTACAGGACTTGATCCTATTAATGTTAAATTAATGAAAGATGCTATATATGAACTTCAAAAAGAAGGTTGTTCTATTATCTTTTCATCATATCAAATGGAATATATAGAAGACTTTTGTGAGAAGTAACTTATTCTTGTAAAAGGTCATTCAG
>CAMMTE010000127.1:0-3126 GCA_946499755.1 uncultured Mycoplasmatota bacterium | reverse complement strand
CTTTTACTTAAAGGTTTATTCTACTGTTTTAATTTTATTTCATGTTTTTATCCTGACTCAAAACCATAACTTTTTATGATTAATATTTAGAGCTTTTTTAAAGATAAATGTTAAGTCTTTTCACTTCGCAAAAAGCAATTTTTTGATTTTGCGAAGTGAGAAATGTTTACCTATTTACAAAAAGTGTTTTTTATTATATAATATGTAACACAAAAGGAGTGGGGATATTATATGAAAGATAAAAAAGATAATACAAAACAGATTAAATCTATTGTTAAAAATTTAAAGTTTTATAACACATTGGGGGGCATTGCTTTAGGAGTTACAGGTACAAAATTAGTAGATGCAATGATAGAAGGAGATGTTTTGGGATCTTTGATGAAATTATCAATTTTTTTATGGCCGGCATGTGCATATTATGCTATTAATAAAAGCCTTGATAGAGAGATTGATAATTTATTTAATGAGAAATTTGATGATACTAATACAAAAGATGATAATGATAGTGTTAATAGTTGTAGAGTATATGGGAAAAATAGAAAGTTAAAGTTATAACTTTTTATTTTTTTAGACTTGTTTTAACTTGGTATAAGTTATAGAAAGTTGTAAATATTACATTTAAACTTGTTGAAAAAATAAGCCCCCACATACCTATTTTTAATAAAGAGAAAATAAGTAGGAAGATAGTTCTGATAAGAGTTCCTGCAATAGTTGCCTTAAGTCCCAACCTAGTTAAGCCCATGGCATCTAAACAAGCAGAAAGCGGAGCTTGAATATACTGTAAAATACAAATAGGGGCTAGAAATCTTATATATGAGGCACCTTCAGTAGTGTTGTAAATTATTTGTAAAAAGAATTCTGGAAAAAGGAAAAGAGCAAGGGATGCTGGTACTCCTATTAAAAGAGAGATAAATATTCCTTGTTTTAGTTTCTTTTTAGCATAATCATAATGTTTGTTACTTGTCGCTTTTGATATAATAGGTAGTAAGGCTTGGGATATAGCAAGAGTAAAGAATGAAGGTAGGAGTAATAAAGGCATAACAAAACCACTAATTATTCCATATTCTGTGATGATAAAATTAGAACTATAGCCTACATAAGTTAGGGTACTTGTTAAAATAATAGGCTCTAAGAAATAACCAAATGATGCGATAAGTCTACTTGCTGTTGAAGGAATACTTATACTCATCGCTTCTTTAGCATAAAACTTATTGAAAGCTAGATCTTGTTTTTTTATAGTAAGATTTTTTGGTAGGAAGAAAAATAAGACTAAAATAGATGATAATTCACTAATAATATTAGAAAGTATAACAAAAGTAACGGCAACTTCTAAACCTTTATTTATAAAGATAGGAACACCTATAATAATTAATATAAGTCTTATAATGTCTTCTAAAACATTAGAGGTGACATGAGGTAGCATTTGTTGTTTACCAAAGAAATAACTTCTTAAAATACTTGAGGTACTTGTAAGAGGTAAGACTACACATATTGCAAGAATTGGTAGTAAAGCTCGTTCTTCATGGAGAAAATTAAGGGCAAGGGTTGGAGCGATTATAATGACAAAAGATATTATTAATATATTTATAAATAAAGAAATTGGTAAAAGAGAAAATAATAGTCTTTTATTATTTTTAGAGTCTTCTGCTATTAGTTTTGATAAAGCCGTAGGGATACCAAATTGACATAGACCTATTAAAAGAGAAAAAGTAGGTAATACTAACATATATAGACCAATACCAACGCTACCCATTAGTCTACTCATAACTATTTTTATAATCATTCCTAGGGCTTTTGTTAAGAAGCCACCTACTATTAAAATAATTGTTGATTTTATAAATGTTTCCTTTTTCATACTATAATATATGATTTGTAAATTTAAATAATATGTAAATATTTGTTCGTAAAATTTTGTCAAAATGTGTTGTAAAATATTTGTAAAAAATTCTGTAAAATTTGATGTAACTACTTTTTTAATATTAAAGACTATGCTAAACTTAATTTACAAGTGTAGTTGAGGTGATTAATATGGGTAATGATATATTAGAGTTTTTAGCGACAAGAGAGGTTATTATAGTTTTAGTTATATTAGGTATTATAGTAGCAGCTTATTTTGTTTTATGGTTTATAGAATATATGAAAAGGCATGAAGAGAAAAAGAAGTTGCAGAATAATACAATGGAATTAAATAAATTAGTTAGAGAAGTTCATAATGAATTAAAAAAAGAAGAGAAGAAAGTAGAGAGTGTTAAAGAAGTTAAAGATGAGAAGACTGTTAAAATAGAAGCTGAACCTATTAAAGTAGAACCTACTGTTGTAGAGGAACCTAAAATAGAAGAAGAGCCTATAAAAGAGGTTGTTATAGGTAGTGATGCAGTTAGTTCTGTTGAAGTTAAACCTACTATTATAGATGTTAAAGAAGATAATGTTGTTAGTAATGATAGTTTAAAATTAAATGATAAATTTGAAGAGAAAGTAGAAATAGTTGAACCTAGTGTTATTACCCCAGTAGATGCACCTAAGAATGAAGAAGAAGTTATTAAATATAAAGATGAAGTATATACAAAGACAGAAGCTCAACAAGAGTTAGAGAGAATTACAGAAGAGTTAAGAAAGATAGAAAATGAAGAAAAAGAAGAGAATATAGAGCTTACTAAGTATGAGACTGAACAAGAAGAGAATGCTATTATTAGTTTAGATGAGTTAATTGCTAAAGGTAAGACTATTACTGAACAAAATGAGGCTACACAGTATCAAGATGATGGTAATGAACCTATAAGTATTAGTGAATTAGAAGAAAGATATAGAAATAATAAAGAAGATATAGAAGTATTAGAAGTAGAAGAAAAAGAAGAGAAGAAGAATAAATTATCTATTGATGATTTCTTAAATGCTAAGTTAGGTAATAATAATAAGACTACTACTACAGTAGCTTATAGTAGTAATAATAGTACTTATCATCCTAGTCCTATAATTAGTCCTATTTATGGGATAGAAGAACCTGTAAAGAAGAATACTACTTTAGAGTTAGAGAATACTGCTAACTTACAGAAGTTTGATGATGAGATTAGAAAGACTAATGAATTCTTAAATAAATTAAGAGAATTACAGGAGAAATTAGATTAG
>CAMMTE010000126.1:0-3342 GCA_946499755.1 uncultured Mycoplasmatota bacterium | reverse complement strand
TTTGCTAAAAAAGAAGAAGAAAAACCTAAACTATTAAAAAATATTGTCAAAGTAAATGATAATAACTCAGATATTATAGTAGCAGGTATAGATAAGATTAAAGTATCATTTGCATCTTGTTGTAAACCAGTATATGGTGATGATATCGTAGGCTATATTACAAGAGGTAGTGGTATTAGTATTCATAGAAGTAATTGTCATAACTTAGCCACTTTAGATGATAGATGTATTGAGGTAAGTTGGGCTAAAAATAGATCTAATAAATATTATAGTGATTTACTTATTAGAACAGATACCTTAGAAAATAAACTAACTGATATAACACAGTCAACAAGCAAATTAGGAGTTAGTATAACCTCTATTAAAACTGTATCTCGTGATGAATATGCAACTTATGAGATGGAAGTATTAGTTAAAGATAAAGAACATTTAACGAAGTTATTACTAGATTTAAATAATTTATCATATATTACAAGTGTAGAAAGGTTAATGAAATAATGAGAGTAATAGTACAAAGATGCAGTAATGCTAAATGTGTTGTTAATAATAAAACTGTTAATGAAATAGATAATGGTTTAATGATTCTAGTTGGTTTTACTGATAGTGATAATAAAGATATTATTGAGAAAATGGTTAATAAAATAATAAACTTAAGAATATTTCCTGATAAGTTAGGAGTAATGAATTTATCTATAAAAGATATTGGTGGTAGTATTTTATCAATATCACAGTTTACTTTATATGCAGATACTACTAAAGGGAATAGACCTAGTTATATAAATGCTATGAAAGGTCCTAAAGCATCTTTACTATATGAATATTTTAATAAAAGATTAAATGATTTTATTCCTACAAAAGGTGGAGTATTTGGCGCTGATATGGAAATAACTTTAACTAATATGGGACCTACTACTATAATGTTGGAGAGATAATTATGTATAAAAATAGAATAAATTATAAATTATTAAATTTATTAATTTTAATGGGACTATTATATATAATAGTTACTAATATTGGTACTTGGTATAGTATATTAGTTTCTGTAATTAAAATATGCTTACCCTTTATAATTGCCTTTGGTATAGCTTACGCTCTAAATCCTTTAGTTAGAAAACTAGTATCTAAAGGTATTAATAAAAGCTTAGCCGTTACTATTGTCGTAGTAGGTGTTACCGCTATTATTATAGGCTTATTAGTTATAACATTACCTCTTTTATATAATCAATTAATTACTTTCGCTAGTAACTTTGGTCAAGTATTAGAAGATATAGGTGATAAATTTAATATTAATTTAAGTTTCATTAGTGATTTAAGTGGTGATTACCTAGATAATATAATCGCTAGCATTGGTAACTTTGTAAAAGATGGTTCAATTGATATAGTAGGTAAAACTACTTCTATTTTAGGCAAAATAGTTATTACTTTCGTTGTTTCCATCTATTTTCTTGCCTATATGGATAAGATAAGAAAAGTAGTAGGTAATTTCTTAAAACAAACTAAAAATAAACTATATCGTTATGTTAAAGCCTTAGATTATGAATTAAGTAATTATTTAAAAGGACTAGTACTATTTATGATTATTCAATTCTTTGAATACTCTTTAGTATTTTTTATAGTAGGTCATCCTAACTGGTTCTTATTTGGAGTCCTAGCATCTCTTACTACTGTTATTCCATATTTTGGAGGTTTAATTACAAATCTTCTAGCATTATTAACAGCATCAGTAATAGATCCTAATCTATTCATCGCTACCGTTATCATCTGTTTAATCTTCCCTCAACTAGATGGATATTATATTTCTCCAAAAGTTTATGGTAAAACTAATAATATTAACCCATTAGTTACAATAATGATGGTATCAATCGGTGGAACAGTAGGGGGAGTTTTAGGTATTATAATCGCTTTACCATTATATATTGTAATATCTTCTAGTTACCGGTTCTTTAAAAGTGATATTAAAAAAGGAGTAAAAAAAGTAAAAGCCGAATTAAGTTAAAAAATGTAAAGACACATAGACAAAATGTGTAAATCTTGAAAAAATATTAAAAGTATGCTAAAATTACAGATAGCGAATAAAAAGAAAGTAGGTATTTTATGAGAACATTTTATCCTAATGAGGAATTCAATAATCTCATTACTCCTATTATAAGTAATAGTGAATATCAGAAGACAAAATCTTGTGTTCATCACGGTATGAATAGATATGATCATATGGTAAGAGTAGCATATTATTCATATAGAATTACTAAATTTTGTCATTTAAATTATAAAGATGCTACAAGAGGAGCGGTTTTACACGATTTCTTCTTAGATGATTATAATGATAAGAAAGCGAAAGTTCTTGTTAATCATCCTAAGATAGCATTAGATAATTCTCTTAAATATTTTGAGTTAACAGATTTAGAGCAAGACATTATTAAATCACATATGTTCCCAGTAGGTAAATCTGTTCCTCATTATCTAGAGGGTTGGATTGTTAATTTAGTAGATGACCTCGCTTGTTTCTATGAAAGAAGTTATGTCTTAAAAGAAAATATGTCAGTTGCCTTTAGTATGGTTTTTCTTCTATTCTTAGTATTCTTCAAAAGATGGTAATCATATGAATATAGAAGCATTACTTAATGGTACTAAAAATGATATCCAAATAAACGATGAGTTTTTAATACCTAAAGAATTATTTCAAGATTCTGGAATATTAGATTTATCTAAAATAAAAGTAGAAGGAAAACTAACTATGCCTAGTGATGATAATTTACTACTAGATATTAGTTGTAAAGGTATAATGACTATAGAAGATTCAGTAAGTTTAAAGCCCGTAAAATATCATTTTTCATTTGAAATTAATGAAAATGTACTAGAAAAGTTAGAAAATGATAAATTTACTCTTGATATTCTTAGCATTTTATGGGAAAATATTGTACTGGAGATCCCTATACGTTATAGCGAAGTAACTGATTATAAAGAATACTCTGGGGATGGCTGGAAAGTTATTAGTGAAGAAGAACATAAGAATAATACTAATAATCCATTTAAAGAATTATTAAACCAAATAGAGAAGGAGTGATAATATGTTAAAATTAGACATTCAAATGTTTGCAGTTCCTTTTAGAAAAGTATCAAAAACTAGAAAGAGAATGCGTAGAAGTCATAATGCACTTGAAGTACCTGGTATGGTTAAATGTCCAAACTGTGGCGAAATGATTAAAGCACATCGTGTTTGTCCTAAGTGTGGAAGTTATAAAGGTAAAACAGTTGTAGATATGACTGAAAAAGAAGAGGCTTAGTTAGAGACTGCTGAAAAAGTAGTCAAAATATAAAACTGATAAATAAGAATTAATCTGT
>CAMMTE010000125.1:0-3389 GCA_946499755.1 uncultured Mycoplasmatota bacterium | reverse complement strand
CAGTTCATATTGAAAGTAAAAAAGAAGATATCGCAGATATTGTTTTAATGCCAGGCGATCCTTTACGTGCTAAATATATTGCTGAGAAGTTTTTAACTGATTATAAATTAGTTAATAAAGTTAGAAATATGTTTGCTTATACTGGATATTATAAAGGTAAAAGAGTAACAGTCTTTGCTTCAGGAATGGGTGTTCCTAGTATTGGTATATATTCTTATGAATTATATAAATTTTATGATGTTAAGAAAATAATTCGTATTGGTACTAGTGGTTCTTTTAATAAAAATATTAAAGTAAAAGACGTAGTATTATCTACTGGCGCTTATTGTAAGAGTTATTTCGATCAGTTACTTGATGGTAAAGATATTGATTACATTGAGTCTAGTAAATCATTAAATGATACAATTATTGATACTGCAAATAGTTTGCATATTCCTCTAAAAACTGGTAAGACTATTACTAGTGATGTATTTGATTTATATAGTGATTCAATGGAAAAATTTAAAAGTAATTTTAAAGATGATGATTATCTTGCAACAGAAATGGAAGCTTTTGGACTATTTTATATAGCTAACAAATTTAAAAGAGAAGCTACTTGCTTGTTAACAGTAGTAGATTCATTTTATGATAAAAATAGTCTAACAAGTGAAGAAAGAGAAAGATCTCTTGATATGATGATTACTTTAGCATTAGACTCTGTTATTAAATAGAAAGGAGGTATGTAGTATGGATTATATAAAAAAAGAAACTGGTGCCTATAACCTTCATATTATTAAAACTAATCTTTATAAGACTATTACTGTAAAAGTATTTTTTAGAGAAGTAGTTAGTAAAGAGAATATAACTAAAAGAAATTTTTTAAGCAGAATAATGATGCTCGGAACTAAAGATTATCCTACTAAAGTAGAATTAACTAAAAAACAACAAGATTTATATGCTGCTAATATCGCTGGTACTAATAGAAGACTTGGTAATTACTTAGATACTGGTATTAGTCTTAGGGTCTTAAATGATAAATATACAGAAAAAGGTAATTTTGAAGCTAGTATAGACTTACTAAATTCTATTATTTTTAATCCTAAAGTTAGTAACAATAGTTTTTCTCTTGAAGACTTTAATACTGTATATGAAGAGTATAAAGCTGATCTTAATAGTTTAGTTGAAAATAAAATGTCTTATTCTTTAGTAAGAGGTTTAGAATTAACAGATAAAAATAGTCCTATAGGTTATAGAGGAATAGGATATTTAGAAGACTTAGAGAAAATTACTCCTGAAAATTTATATACATATTACTTAGATGTTATTAATCATAACTTTGTAGATGTATTTATATTAGGAGATGTTGATGTAGAAGAGATAACTAATTTATTTAAAAAGAAATTTAAAGTTAATACTTTTAAGAAAAATGCTCCTAAGACTTTATTAGATGAAGTTAAGGTATCTAAAAGTAAAACTATTAAAGAAAAGATAAAGGGAGAACAAGATAATTTAGTTATAACTTTAAGTCTTAATAATTTAACTGATTATGAAAGAAATTATCCTCTATCATTATTTAATGCTATTTTAGGTGGAGGTAGTGAATCATTATTATTTAGAGAAGTTAGAGAAAAGAGTTCTCTTGCTTATTATATTTCTAGTACTCCTAATAAACTTGATAATTTAATTATTATAAGAGGAGGTATTACTAGAGGTAAAAGTAATGAAGCAGTTAGTATTATTAAAAAGATTTTAAAAGATATAGCAGCTTTTAAGATAACTGATGATATGATAAAGAAAGCTAAAGAGTATTATACTAGTGCTTTAGATGATATAATTGAAAGTACTTTTCAAATTATTGAGAGTTATTATATGATAGAATTACTTGGGGTAGATGATATAGAAACTAAAAGAAGAAAAATGTTAAAAGTTACTAAAGATGAGATAGTTGCAGTAGCTAATAAAGTTAAAATAAATACAGTCTATATATTAGAAGGAAGTGATACTGATGGAGAGAATTGAACTACAAAAAGTAGATAAAACTATTTATAGAGAAGTTTTAGATAATGGTTTAGAGATTATAGTTATACCTAACGAAGAGTATAGTAAAAAGAAAAACTATTATTTTAATTATGGTACTTATTATGGTGCTAATATAAATGAGTTTGTTCCTATTAATAAAACTAAAATGACTTCTTTTCCTAAAGGTATCGCTCATTTTCTAGAGCATAAGATGTTTGAGACTGAAAATGGAGTAAAACCTTTTGATTTTTATGCTAAGACTGGAAGTTATGTTAATGCTTTTACTAGTTATAGATCTACTTCTTATATAGTAACAGGTAATAAAAGTTTAAAAGAGAATTTAGAGTATTTATTAACATTTGTTAATAGGCCTTATTTTACTGATGAGAATGTTTTAAAAGAGCAAGGGATAATAACTGAAGAAGCAGCGATGAATTTAGATAGTCCAGATTATTTAGCATATATTACTTTAAGTAGAAATTTATATAAAATTTCACCTTATAATACTCCTATACTTGGTAGTGTAGAAAGTATTAAGAAAATAACTAAAGAGGATTTATATGAGTGTTATAATACTTTTTATAGACCTAATAATATGTATTTAGTTGTTGGTGGAGCAGTTGATCCTGATGAAATTGTTAATATTACTACTAAGACTTTAGATAAGTTTAAAAAAGATAGTACTACTAAGATAAATGTAAAGAAATATAAAGAACCAGTTAAAGTAGTAAAAGAATATGAAAAAATAATAAGAGATGTTAATGTAGATAAAATATCTATTGGTTATAAAATGGATAGACATAAGTTTACTATAAAAAATGATGTTATTTTAGATCTTTACTTAAATATGATAGTTTCTTTATGTTTTGGAGCTAGTTCTAATTTTAGAGAGATGATTAGAAAAAGACATTTAGTAAATAGAAGTGGATATCATTTTGATAGAATTGATGATTTAGTAGTATTTACAGTAGAAGCGGATACTTTAAATACACCAGTTTATTTAAAAGAATTAGAGAGTTATTTATCTAATTTAGAAGTATTAGAAGAAGACTTAGAAAGAATAAAAAAAGTATGGATATCTAGTGAAGTAGTTAAGAGTGATTATCCTGATAATTTAGTTGATAATATAGTAGGGGATTTAGTTACTTATAGAAAAATAGTTCCTAATTATGTTGATTTAATAAGAAATATGAATATAAGTACTTTAAATGAAGTTATTAAGAGTTTAGATTTCTCTAATAAATCAATAGTGGAAGTTACAAAAGAATCTGATTGATAATTTTTATTAATTATGTTAATATTAAGTTAATTAGAATAAGAAAGAAGTGATTTAGATTGTAGAATGACAAACTTCTTTCTACTAGAAATAGGATAAAATGACGAATTAATTT
>CAMMTE010000124.1:0-3441 GCA_946499755.1 uncultured Mycoplasmatota bacterium | reverse complement strand
AAACCGGGAGGTCGTGCAAGCGGCGCAGGGGTTCGAATCCCTTTTCCTCCGCCATTTAAAATTTCATATCGCGGGGTGGAGCAGTTGGTAGCTCGTCGGGCTCATAACCCGAAGGTCGAAGGTTCAAGTCCTTTCCCCGCAACCATGGTTCCGTGGTGCAGCTGGTTAACACGTCTGCCTGTCACGCAGAAGATCGCGGGTTCGAGCCCCGTCGGAACCGCCATTTTTTTTGGCTTCATAGCTCAGTCGGTAGAGCAAGGGACTGAAAATCCCTGTGTCGCTGGTTCGATTCCCGCTGGAGCCACCAGATAAAGACATTAACTCGTGCTTTTTAAGTTCGAGTTTTATTATATTTAAAAATCAGTTATAATATAAAACAATTCTAATTTTAGAAATATATAAAATGTAAGAGGTGGTGTGTCAGTTCGGCGTATATAATATAGTCGGTGGGAAGCCGACCTGGTAATCTCTAGCAAAGAGCCAGTAGTTAGCCTTGGAGCCGAAATCGTGAGACTAGGTTTAAGTGTAGGTAAACAAGAATTCGAGCTGTAATGCGAAAGCGTGAAGTTATTGAGCCTCGTTAAAGAAGAAATAAATAGATGCAGATGTGGTCACCTACACAGCATGCAACATCGGTAATATCGTTAGAGCGAGATGTTATGAGAAATCTATCGGGGTCTTTAGGACATGGCGAGTTTTACATAGTTATTATATATGTACCTGAGAGGACTTATATATTCCTAAGTCTAAAAGGTTTAAAACACCAATAGTAAAAGGTAATGAATATACAAGGACTTGGTTAACCCAAGATATTCAAAAGGTATATAAGTAGTCGGACTAGTCCATAGTAGTGAAGAAATGAGTAACGACCATGGAGCGAAGGGACTAGCATATAAATTGCCTAATATATGAAATAATTTCTTATGCATGACATAATGAAGAAGTATAAAATGATTATATTAGATATGTTGAATAATTTATATGAAGAGCCTATAGCCTTAATAGGGCACGATTGGTTCTGTGAGGGGCACTGAGGCAAGCCTTTCACTAAAGAAAGAGAGGTGGAGTCGAGACGTGCCTACTCGACATAGTAATGAAGAAAAGTGATAAATATAGAGAAATACTTAGTGAGTTAACAATAAATAATTTTGACTATATTAAAGATAAATATAATTATACCCAAAGTGAAATGTTAGGATTATTAGATTTTGGTAAAAGAACAGATTGTTTTTTAGATAAAAGGGAGATGTTTAACAATTTACTTTTAGAAAAACAATTTCTATTAGAATTAAATGAATCTAAAGTAGGTTTAATAAGTGATACTCATATAGGTAGTTATAAAGATAACTTTGACTATATTAATGCAGCTTATAATAGATTTGATTTAGAAAATATTGAAACAGTTTTTAATCTTGGAGATTTTTTTGATGCTTTTAATGAGCAAAAGGGCTATACTAAACAAGAAATAAATACTATTTGTACTAAACAAATCCAAAGAGCATATGATTTATATCCTAAAAATAAAAAAACTTATATAATATTTGGCAATCATGATGAACTATTTAGAAAAGCAGGTATAGATTTAAGAAAAGAGTTAAATACTAGTTATTTAATTCCTTTAGGATATGGAGGATGTTATATAAAAATATATAATTATAAAATATTTTTAGAACACGAAGTAAAATCATCAAGATTAGTACCACCTTTATATAACTATGATGCTATAATTGGAGGACATTCGCATTTCTTTAAATATAAAAGTACAAGGAATCACTTAAAAATAACGAGTTGTTGTGATATTCAACCTAATGGCTATTTTAATGACTTATACTATCCTGGTTTTGCTACTTTAAATGCTGAATCTAATTTAACTGTTAATGGTTATACTTTTAGAAATAATGATATAAAAGAAGTAATTAAAGTAAAAATAAAAGACTAGAAATTCTAGTCATTTTCACATATAGCACCTAAGCTTTCATAAACACTTTTAATATCACTAACTTTAATCTTACCATCTTTTATTAACTGTCCATTAGCAGAATCAATTTCAAGTAATTTATCAGTATCTACTTTCTCATAATTAATATCAACAGTAGAAGTTAATTTATTATCGTTAACTTCAACATCATACTTATAATAATCTACATCTTTATATGGACTATATAAAGATTCAATTTGACTTTTATAACTATTTAAAATATCTTCACTATCAGTTTCTATTGTTTCAACACTTTTAACTCTAGTAACATAATCTCCATCATAAGATACACTATACTTAAGATTAGTCTTAATATTGTTTTGATTCATACTTCTTGTACATGTCATTAAGTTTCCACTTTCTTTACTACAACCAGTAATTAATACTAAAAAAATAAAAATACCACTAAATAATAAAATCTTCTTTTTCATAATTCCTCCTACTATTAATTTATCACTTTTATTAGAATTTTACTACAACTTTCGACAAAAAAATAAGAAAATATTTGTTAAATTAATACTGGTGATAATATGACGAAGAGTTTTTTTATAACAATGATAGTGGCTATACTTTTGGGATCAGTTCTTGGTAACTTTTTATTCGAAAAATATAAATTAGAAAGTACTGAAGTAGTAAAAGAAGTAAATAGTCTTTATTTTGTAATGGAAGGAAGTTATTCTAATTTAGATCAAGCTAAAAAGGCAACTGAGGATATTGAAGTTAAGTTAATTACTAAAGAAGATGCTAATTATGTAGTATATCTTGCTATTACTAAAGATAGTAATAATTTAGAGAAGTTAGAAAAACTTTATAAAGATTTAAATATTAATACCACTATAAAAACTATGAGTATTTCTAATAAAGAGTTTTTAGCAACTTTAGAGCAGATGGATTTATTACTTAATAATACTAAAGAAAATGAGGAGATTTTATCTATTAATGAAGTAATACTTGCTAATTATCAAGAATTTGTTTTAGAGTAAAAAATTAAATACTGTATAAAATATAAATAGGGGGTGTTAATTTGACTATAAAAGATATACCAGAAACAGAAAGACCACGAGAAAAGATGAGAAAAAAAGGAGCAGAGAGTCTTTCTACTAGTGAGTTACTTGCTATTATTCTTCAAGGAGGAGTAAAAAACGTTAATGCTAATGAACTTGCTTTTGAACTTCTAAAAGAAATAGGAAACTTAAAGAACTTTCTTAATTTATCTTATTTAGAACTTATAAAAATAAAAGGAATAGGACCAGTAAAAGCTGCTAAAATATTAGCGACAGTAGAACTTGGTAAAAGAATATTTTTAGGTGAAGAAGAAGTAAAAATAAAATTAAAAGATCCACTTAGTATTTATAATTATAGTAAATCATTTTTTTATGGAGTTAAACAAGAATGTTTTTATGCTCTATATTTAGATAGTAAAAAGAATTTACTTGCTTCTAAATTATTATTTAAAGGAACAA
>CAMMTE010000123.1:0-3443 GCA_946499755.1 uncultured Mycoplasmatota bacterium | reverse complement strand
ATTTACAAAATCTATACTTTTTTCAAAAATTTTATTTTTCCTCCTTCCTCCATCTTTTCATGAGTCTCCCATCTATCTATAATGTATCATGATAGATAATCTTAGTCAATAGAAAAACTTATATTAGATTATCTCTAATATAAGTACTTATTTTAGAATCTAAATAAATATCTATTATTCCTTTGTTAACTATTTTTATAAATCCAAGGCCATTAATACATATATCTTTTTTAAAACCAACTTCATAAGTTCTTTTTTGTAAATCTTTTAAATTATCATGTTTGTTAGATATTCTTTTAATCTTTAAATCATTAGACATATAGAAAGTAAAACTATTTCTTTCTCCTTCAACATAATCTATTCTTAAAATATCTTCAACAATAATAGATTGTCCCTTCTTAACTTGAAAAGTCTTAGGTTTAATCTCTTTTCTTGGACTTATTTTTTTAAACTCTTCATCACTAATATAGTTAACAATACTTCCACTATCAACAAGACCAGGTGTATCTATTAGAGTTAAATATTCATTAATATCTATTTTAACTGTATTCAAAGTAGTAGATGGAAGTGGAGACATAGTAAGTTCTCTATCACTAGTAGAATAATTTCTTAAGAGTTTATTTATTAAAGTACTTTTACCTGCATTAGTATGTCCTATTACATAAACATTATTAGTAGTTTGATATAATTTAATTTGTTTAAGTAAATAATCAATATTATAATTTTTAACAGAACTAATAACTATTATTTTATCAAAAGGATTATCTAACTTATTAAAATATTCTATAATCTTTTCTTCTTTTACTGATTTAGGTAAAACATCTTTTTTATTCAAGACAAGGATCATCTTATTAGGAATAAGTTCTCTTATCTTAGCAATATCTTCTTCTAAATTTAATAAATCAGCGATATATAAGACTAAATCTTTAGTTTCTCCTATACTTTTAATAATTTCTAAGTATTCATCATTACTTTTTGTAACTGTTTGATATTCTCCATAATTTTTTATTCTAAAACATCTTTGACACAAATCATTATCTAAACTAGTAGTATATCCTTCCCCTAAAACATTCTCATCTTGTAATTTAACACCACAACCAAGACAGTACTTCTCATTATTCATAATATTCACCTTTCTTAAATTTGTTATATTTACTATATTTTTTCATTATCTTATTTTCAAAAAATCTATTAAAATTAGTAATCTTTAAGTCTTTTAAAGCGATAGGATCAACAAATATTTTTTTAATTTTGCCTTTATAACCATATTTCATATCAGTCATAAATTGATCCCCAATAATAGCGATATCTTTATTAAATAAATTATATTTAGCTTTTATTCTTTTCAAAGACCTAATACTAGGCTTTAAAGCGAAAGAATACCCATCTATATCTAAGTTATCTAAAAACACTTTAACACGTTTCTTTGGACTATTAGATACTATTAAGACAATAAAATCTTTTTTTAATTTTTCAATTAATTCTTTAGTTTTATTATCAATATCTAAACTATCTATTTTTACTAAAGTATTATCTAAATCAAATATTAAGCATTTAATACCTTCATCTTTTAGTTTTTTATAATTAATATCAAAAATATCTTTCTTATAAATATCTGGTAAATATTTCATAGTCTTACTCCTTTATATTTAGTATATACTAAATTTATATATTTTTCTAGTTATTTACTTTTTGTCTTATAGGCATAGTATTTATATTTAAACTTGAAAAATTATAGCCATTACTCTTAGCATAATCAATTATCAGAGGTAGAGCTTCTACGGTTTTATTTTTAGTATCATGCATTAAAATAACATTATATTTATCATGTGATATGGTATTAATAACATTATTATAGATATCATCTTTAGAAGTATTATACTCTGCATCTGTACTATCTATATTCCAATCATAATATTGATAACCTTTATCAACTACATCTTTAGTTAAAATACTCATAATCCCTTCACTATATTTTTTAGATATAGTATTACTAGAACCACCTGGAAATCTAAGTAGTTTTGTATCAACACCAGTAAGATTATAAATTCTATCATGAACTTGTTCTAAGTCATTATAATAATTATCTATAGATGTATAAATAATATCATATCTATGTGAGGCAGTATGAATACCAATAGAATGTCCTTCATTAACAATTCTTTTAACTAATGAGTCAGTTCCATTACCAGTTATAAAAAATGTGGCTTTAACATTTTTCTCTTTTAAGATGTCAAGAATTTTATCAGTAGTACCATCTCTTGGACCATCATCAAAAGTAAGATAAATAGTATTAGGTAATAAACTCTCTCTTACTTTTACATTTCTTATCGTTTTACTTTTATTATTGCTATTATCTTTAACTTTATATATTACTTTATAATCTCCTACTTTAGTATTATTTATATTATTAGTAATCTCTACTTTAGCAGTTAAGTCTTTATCACAGTTATCACTTACAACTACTCCTTCTTCTATATAAGATTCATTTAGACTTAAAAACACATTACTTTCACCATTTAATATAATATTAGGACTATCTATATCTTTTTGCTTTATATATCTTGTAACTTCTTTTTTATTACCACTACTATCTATAACTCTATAAATTATTTTATCTTTTAATCTTTCTACTTTTACTTTATCAGTAATGTCTTTATCTACATTATCATATGCTTTATATCCTAATTCTTTATATTTACCATTAGGACAATAGTATTCTTCTGTATTACCTTTTAATATTATTTTAGGTTTTTCTATGTCTTTAACAATAACATTTTGTTTAATATGAAAAGTAAAAATATTGCTCTTATAATCATAATCTAATTGTTTAATGCCTAAGTCTTTAGTATTTATATTAGTAATTGGTTTAACTACTTTTTTGTTAAAGGGAAAGGTATTAATAGTTATTCCTTCATTTTGATAAGATGAATTAATATTTATCGTTTTATTAAATGATTCATTAAGTTTTACTTTAGGTACAACTAAAAAAAGAAAAACAAAAAGACATAGTACCAAAGTAACAATAGTATTTATAAATATATCACTTTTAGAGACTCTCCTTCTTTTAATTTTTCTTTTAAACATTTTTATTTCCTCCTAATATTAGTATAGCAGTTAGTGGTAGAAATAACAACTTTTCTATTTATCTAATAAGAAATATATATTATAATTAAGTTAATTATAGGAGGAAAACATGAAAAGTATAGAAAAAATAGTACGTAATATATTAATAGTATTAACATTTATTAGTTTAATTATAACATTTTTAAATTTTACTTATTTAACTTATCAAGATAGAAATATTGATTTAATTAATGACTTTTTAGTCAATTATGTTAATAATGCTTTTGTATTTATTGATAATTTCTTAGTAATTATCTTTGCTATTATTTATGTAGTATTAGGTATAAAATCAAAAAAAGAAGTAGTGTTAAAGATAG
>CAMMTE010000122.1:0-3472 GCA_946499755.1 uncultured Mycoplasmatota bacterium | reverse complement strand
GCCGTTAAAGTTAAAACATCTACAGTACTCTTATATTGTTTTAACTTCTCTTTATGTTTAACCCCAAATCTCTGCTCTTCATCAATAATTAATAATCCTAAATCCTTAGGTCTAATATCATCACTAAGAATTCTATGAGTACCAATAACAAAGTCAATTGTTCCTTCTCTTAACTCTTCTAGTATCCTATTACGTTCTCTTGTACTAGTAAATCTATTTAAAAGCCCAATATTAACAGGAAAATCTTTAAATCTCTCTAATGCATTTTTATAATGTTGACTAGAAAGAATAGTTGTAGGACATAAAAGTAATACTTGCTTATTATCCATAATCGCTTTAAAGGCTGCTCTAAAAGCAACTTCTGTCTTACCAAAACCAACATCTCCTACTAATAGTCTATCCATAGGAGAGACCTTCTCCATATCTTCTTTTATCTGTTTAGTAGCAAGTAACTGGTCATTAGTTGCCACATAAGGGAAAGCATCTTCAAACTCTTTTTGTAACTCATTATCAGGAGAAAAAGCAAAACCTTTTTGTCTTTCACGTTCCGCTTGTACTCTTAATAAGTCATTAGCCATATCTTGAACTTTACTTTTAACTCTAGCTTTAACCTTTTCCCATTCTTTACCACCAAGCTTATAAATAGTAGGTCTAACTCCTTCTTTACCAGTATATTTATAAAGCATATCAATCTTTTCTACAGGAATATAAAGCTTATCATTACCTTGATATAAAACTTCTATATAATCTTTTAAAATACCTTGTTGACTCAAAGTCTTTAAACCATTATAAATACCAATACCATGAACTTGATGAACAACATAATCCCCTATCTCTAATTTATTTAAGTCAGTTATCTTGGTATTATATTTAAACTTAGTATTATACTTCTTAACCTTCTCATTATTTCTAAATAATTCTCTACCTGTTAAAAAGATATAATTCTTATACTGAAAACCACTATCCAAACTAAAGTTAACTAAATTAAGCTTATTAGGATAAATTTCATCCATTGTAGTATCCATAATAGGCAAAGATATCTTACTTCTAAAACTATGTAACTGATAATCTTTTAAACAAACAATAACTGTATAATTAGCATATAACTTTTCTCTAATATACTTAGTAATACCTTCAATATCATCATTAAATAAAGGTAATTCCTTACTCTTAAAATCTATTATCTTTAAAGACTTATCTAAATTATCAACTGTTAAATAATGTAAGGCATCGTTTTCATAGATATCATCAAATAAAAACATATAACTACCTTTAAAGTCAGTATCTTTCTCTTCTCTATACTCTAAAATATCTGTACATATCTGTTTATAATTAATCAATATCGCACTTTTATCTTTATAAATAGTTACATGATTATCTAAATAACAACCAATATTAGTTACATCGCCATATTCACTTAAATACTTAGTATTCCTTTTTTCTTCTGGAATAAAAGTATCATTAGAAAATATCTCTGTATAAGGATATATTTCAATACTTTTAATTTCATTTAAAGACTTTTGACTCTTACCATCAAAATATCTAATAGAATCTATTGTATCGCCAAAAAACTCTAATCTAACAGGATTAGATTCACCTAATGGAAAAATATCTATAACAAAACCTCTAACCCCAATTTCCCCAGTCTTTGTAACTAAAGTAGTCCTCTCATAACCTATATTAGTAAGTCTTTCTACTAACTCTTTTGGACTAATCTCATCATTTACCTTTAAAGATAAAACACTCTTTAAATATTCTTTTTTTGTAGGTAAATATCTTAAATAACCCATTAAATTAGTAATAACTATAGAAGGACTACCCTTACTAATCGCTTCCATTGTCTCAAGTCTTGTAACCATTAAATCAGGACTAATAGCCATCGCTTCACTAGTTAAAAAATCATCCATTGGAAACAAATATACATTATCTGTATAATTACTAATACTCCTATATAAACTATTAGACTCTACTAGATTAGAAGTAACTATCAAAATGTTTTTCTTATTATCATAAAGCTTATTTACATAAATGCCAAAAAGCTCTTCAGTCATCCCTGTAAGAGCGATATCTTTATCATAAATTTTCTCAAAGAAGTTATCAAATATTTTCATAATTACCCCTTTCTATTATATTTACTCATCAAAGAGGTAAAGTCCATTACAAAATAATCATCTAAAACATTAACTAAGGTATCAAACATTGTATCTATCTCATTAAGTTCCTTCTTACTAAATTTAGATAAGACATAATTAATAACATCATCTTTATCATTAGAAATACCTATTCTAAGTCTTTTAAAACCATCAGTTCCAAGATGGGAAATAATACTCTTTAATCCATTATGTCCTCCACTACTACCATTTCTTCTTAATCTAAACTTACCTAAATCTAAATCAAGGTCATCACTAATTACTAAGACATCTTGAACATCTAATTTATAAAAGTCTAGAAAAGCTCTAACTGCAATACCAGAATTATTCATATAAGTAGTAGGTTTAATAAAGATAACTTTCTCATTATTAATAGTAGTTTCTACGTACATAGCATTAAACTTTTCTTTAAATTTTAAAGGAATATTTTTATACACTAAATACCTATCTACTAACATAAATCCCATATTATGTCTTGTATTTTCATATTCTTTTCCAACATTACCTAGTCCAACAATTAATTTCATAATTAAAACCACCTCTAAAATTATTTCCCGGGAAATAATTTATTTATTATTATCAAGATATTCTTTATAGACAATAGACTTAGGAATACCTCTTTCTTTTGCTACTAACTTAATCGCTTCATTCTTAGTATTACCATCTTTTATATAATAATTAACATGTTCTACAATGCTCATACTATTAAAGTCAAATTCTAACTTAGCACCTTCTACCACAATAACAAATTCTCCCTTAATAGGAAAATCCCTTGCCAATACTTCACTTATTTTACCTCTAATTGCTTGTTCATACTTTTTAGATATTTCTCTAACTACACAAATATTTCTATCACCAAAGACATCTTTAATATTATTTAAAGTATCTATTAATCTGTGAGGAGCCTCATAAAATATTAATGTATAAGGATGGTTTCTTAAAGTCTCTAATTCTTTTATCTGTTTATTTTTCTTTGCATTAAGAAAGCCATAAAAAGTAAAAGGTTGCGGTGCTAGTGCAGAAATAGTTAAAGCAGGAACAAATGCTGTCGCTCCTGGTAAGCTCACAATATTATAATCATGTGATGAAATAAAGTCAACAATTCTATACCCAGGGTCACTAATTAAAGGAGTACCTTGGTCAGTAACTAAACCAACATTTAAACCTGATTCTAAAAAGCCAAGTACTTTATCTTTCATTTTATCTTCGTTAAACTCATGACAACTAACTAATTTATTTTTTATATTATATTTACTAAGTAATTTAGAAGTCTCCCTAGTATCTTCACAAAGTATAACATCAACAAGTTCTAAAGTCTTTAA
>CAMMTE010000121.1:0-3498 GCA_946499755.1 uncultured Mycoplasmatota bacterium | reverse complement strand
AATCATTCCTTTCATCTTTAATATGAACTTTTTTTAAACTTTTATTCCAAATATTTATAGAACTTGATATAATTAAGAAGGTAGAGGAAGTGAAAAAATGTTAAAAAATTTAAATAATATTTCTATAAATTGCCAGAGTAGTATTAAGATTAGTGATGGCTTAACTATTTATTTTGACCCATATGATATTAAAGAAAAAATAAATAATGCCGATTATATTTTTATAACCCATTCACATTGGGACCATTTTGATTTAGATTCTATAAATAATTTAGTAAATGAAAAAACTATTATAATTGGACCATCCAGTGTCATAGAAAAGTTAGATAGTAATTACAAGACTTTAGAAGTAAAACCAGAAAATATATATAACTTAAATAACATATCATTTATGACAGTACCTGCTTATAACGTAGACAAAGAATATCATCCTAAAGATGCAGGTTATGTTGGTTATATTGTAACTTTAAATAATGTTACATATTATATTGCAGGAGATACAGATGTCTTAGATGAGTTAAAGGTGATAAAAGCAGATGTTATTTTCTTACCAGTAGGTGGGACTTATACAATGACTAGGGAAGAAGCCGTAGAACTTGCTAATACCATAAAACCTAAATATGCTATTCCTATTCATTATGGCCTTGCTGTAGGAGATGAGTTAGATGCAAAATACTTTGTTAATAATATAGATAAAGAAATAGAAAGTAAAATATTTTATTAAAAGGGGTAAATCATGATAGAGTTTAAAAATGTTTTTAAAAAATATAAAAATAATACTGTTCTTTCTAATATTTCGTTTAAAATAGAAACAGGAAATATCGTTTGTTTAATAGGAGAGAGTGGTTGTGGAAAAACTACAACTTTAAAGATGATTAATAGATTAATTAATCCTACTAAAGGACATATTTTAATAGATGGAGAAGATATACTTGCGAAAAATGTTATTGAACTAAGAAGAAATATCGGTTATGTTATCCAACAGACAGGGCTTTTTCCTCATCTTACAATTAGAGAAAATATAGAGTTAATCGCTAAATTAAAGAAAATGCCTGATGATGATATTAATAAAAAAACTAAAGAAATGATGGATATGGTAGGACTTGATTTATCTTATTTAGATAGATATCCTACCGAATTATCAGGAGGACAGCAACAGCGCGTTGGTGTGGCAAGAGCTTTTTTAACAGACCCTTCTATAATACTTATGGATGAACCATTTTCGGCTTTGGACCCTATGACTAGGAACTCTTTACAAGATGAGCTTATAAGAATTCAAGAAAAATTTAAAAAGACGATAGTCTTTGTTACTCATGATATGGATGAAGCCATCAAAATAGCTGATAAAATCTGTATTATGGATGGAGGACATATTATTCAGTATGATACTCCTGAAAATATTTTAAAACATCCTAAGAATAAGTTTGTTAGTAACTTTGTAGGACCTAAGAGAATATGGACTTCCCCTGAATTTATTAAAGTAAAAGATATTATGTTAAAAAATCCTGTCACTTGTCGTGAAAACTTATCTTTGTTTAGATGCCTTACAAAAATGAGAAACTTAAAAGTAGATACATTAATGGTTGTAGATAGTAAGAAAAAATATTTAGGCTCAATTATTATAGATGAATTATCACCTAGTTCTAATCTAAAGAAAAGTGCTAGTAACTATATATCTAAAAACTCTATTAGTGTTAAAGAAACAGACTCTCTTTTAGATGTATTAAATGTAGTAACAAATGCTAAGACTACAACTATTCCTGTAGTTAATTCTAAAGGTATCTTACAAGGTTTAATTACAAGAGGTAGTCTTCTTACTTCCTTAAGTAGTCAATTCTTAGAAGGGAGTGATGAGTAATGGAGTTTTTAGAGTATATTGGAAATAACATTGATGAGATTATCTCTTTATTAATAGAACATGTTGAATTAACTTTTTTATCAGTCTTACTTGCTATTGTAATAGGTGTTCCTATTGGTATTTTAATAAGTTATGTTAAAAAGATTAATAAACCAGTTTTAGGTGTTGCAAGTGTTATTCAAGCGATACCTAGTATGGCTCTTTTAGGCTTTGCTATTCCTTTTCTTGGCATTGGTACAACACCTGCTATTGTTATGGTAGTTTTATATTCCTTACTACCAATTATTAAGAACACTTATACAGGTATTAGTAATATTGATAGTAATATGATAGAGTCAGCCACTGGTATTGGTCTAACTAAATGGCAAATACTTTATAAAATTCAAATTCCTCTAGCCTTACCAGTAATTATGGCAGGAATTAGAATAAGTGCCGTTACAGCGGTAGGTCTAATGACAATGGCTGCCTTTATCGGTGGAGGAGGTCTAGGTTATCTTGTCTTTTCAGGTATTAGAACTGTTAATAACTATCAAATACTAGCAGGAGCGATACCAGCATGCCTTTTAGCATTGGCAGTTGACTATATTATCGGTATAGTTGAAAAACTAGTAACCCCTATAAGCCTTCAAAAAAATAATGATTTAGACAAAAAGTTACTGAAGAAGAAAAGATTACATCAAAAGATTATCTTGCTAGTAACTGCGATCATAGTAGTTATAATATTCGCTTATACATTAATATCATCAAATAGAAATGATAATGCTATTGTTGTTGGTAGCAAAGATTTTACAGAACAAAATATTCTTTGTTATATGGTTAGTGATGCAATTAAAGATAAAACTGATTATGAAACAGTTGAAAACTGTAATTTAGGTGGTACCCAAGTGTGTTTTGAAGCTTTAAAAAGAGGAGATATAGATTTATATATAGATTATACTGGTACTGTTTATGGCGATACTCTAAAATATGAGCCAATTACTGATATAGAAAAAGTTTATAATACCGTTAAGAGTGACTTAGATAGTAAATATAATATTGAAGTATTAGACCAAATGGGCTTTAATAATACCTATACTCTCGCTGTTAAACAAGAAACTGCCAATCTTTATAACCTAAAGACAATGAGTGATTTATCACGTGTTTCAAGTAATCTTGTTATCAGTCCAAGTCTTGAATTTATTAATAGAGAAGATGGACTAAATAGAGTAAGTAGTGTTTATGGTTATAACTTTAAAGATATTATTGGCATAGATGGTAGTCCAAGATATACTGCTTTAATAAATAATGAAAGCGATGTTGTAGATGCCTTTGCTACAGATGGACTGCTAAAGAAATTTAATCTTGTTGTCTTAGAAGATGATAAAAATGCTTTTCCACCATATTATGCAATACCACTTGTTAGAAGTGATACTTTAAAAGAGTATCCAGAAATAGAAGAAGTACTAAGTAGTCTTGGTAGTAAGTTAAATAATGATATTATGAGTGAGTTAAACTATAGAGTAGATGAACTAGGAGAAAATCCAAGAGATGTGGCAAGAGAATATCTTGATAGTATAGATTTTTATGATTATAATAATTTGAAACAAAATATATTTATGAGTGGAGCATTTTATGGTAGTAATTGTAGGAGGAATAATTGT
>CAMMTE010000120.1:0-3516 GCA_946499755.1 uncultured Mycoplasmatota bacterium | reverse complement strand
CGCATGACCGATCGCTTAGAAGGCGATTGCTCTATCCAGCTGAGCTACGCGGACAAATAAGACATTAATAATATATAACAAACTTTTCTTTTTTTCAAGTCTTTTTTGATAATTTACAAGATAATTTGTAAAACTTGTTCTTTTCATTGACTAAAACTTATTAAAAGCATTACAATAATTAAAAGAGGTGTTATTTATGTATCAATTTAATTATCGTAAACATATGCTTAAAAGTGTAGTTATAATAGTTTTTTTATTTGTTTTTGCAATTGTTTCTACTTATTTAATATATAATAATTTTTCTAAACAAAGAGAAAGAGATGTTGATACTGGAGAAATGAAAGTAGTTTTTCATAGTCAAGCTGGTAATAAGATTAATTTAACTAAATTTAATCCTGTTACAGATGCTGTTGGTCTTAGTAGTGATTCTTATGATTTTACAGTTACAAATAGTACTGATAAGGAAGTTAAATACAAAATTGTATTAGAAGATAATACTAAAAGAATAGAAAAGGATGGTTGTGCTATTAATAGAATTCCTAATGAATTATTAAAACTAAGTCTTAGAGTTGATCATGAAGCGCCTAATGCTTTGATACTTAGTGAATATCCTAATAATATTTTGTATGAAGATACTTTAGCTTCTCATAGTGAAGAAGATTATTCTATTAGAATTTGGGCTGTAAATAGTGATTTTGTTATAGATAGGAATAGTCATTTCCATGCTATTATAAAAGTTATTGAAGAGGGAGAGTAGATTATGTTAGATAATAAGGGGTTTGCTATTTCAACAATATTATATTCTTTACTTTTAATGGCCACATTAGTTATATTTTTATTAATTGGTAATTTTGGGTTTGAAAGAAATACTACTAGTGAGTTTGTTAGTAATATTAAAAATGAACTTAATGGAAGAGATGAAGTTGTTGATTCATCTAGTGCTAGTGTTGTAGATGATAGTGATAATGTTAGTGGTTATTTAACAGATATTTCAGGAGAAATTATTACTCTTGATGAAAAGTTTAAAATAATTAGTACAGTTAATGAGAGTTATGTAATTAATATAGAAGGTAATAGAGTTTCCACTAATAATAGTAATATTAGTCTTTATATTGCAGATAATTTAGAAGGACAAGAATTTAGTTTAGTAGAGTCTGATGATATAGGATATTATTATATTGCTCAAGCTTCAAATAAAACTTTTGTTTTTGATATTGCAGGTGCTAGTAGTGCTAATAATACAAATATACAACTTTATACATTAAATAATAGTAATGCTCAAAAATTTAGATTTGTAGAAACAGAGGATGAAGGAGTTTATTATATTAAATCAAGTTTAGGTACTTGTGTTGATTTAACTAATGCTTCAGTTGCTAATAATGCTAATATAGCTTCTTATTCTTGTAATAAGAGTGCTGCTCAGAAATGGAAACTTATGATTGTTTAATTAATAAAATTTAATTTAGAAAAAAAGTTAGCAAAAAAGGTTGACAAGTGCTAACTTTTTGCATACAATAATATTGGCAATAAAAAAGAAAGAATGCTAAAATTAGCATTTAATGCCTAGGAGGTAGTTATGCTTAGTGAAAGACAAAAGAAAATATTAAAATTAATTGTTGAGTCTTATATTAGACAAGCTAAGCCTGTTAGTAGTAATCAACTCTGTAAAAAACTAAAGTGTTCCAGTGCTACCATCAGAAGTGAAATGGCTAGTCTTGAAGATTTAGGCTATTTAGAGAAAACTCATACTTCTAGTGGTAGAGTTCCTAGTGAAGAAGGATATCGTTATTATGTAGATAACTTAATGGAAGCGAAGAAGATGAATGGAGAAGAAATGCTAAAGTTACAAATTATTTTCCATAATCAATCATTAGAGTTAAGTGATTGTATCAATAAAAGCTTACAGGTTGTTTCTGATATGACTTCTTATACGGCAGTAGTCTTAGGTAAGGCAAGTCATGAGAACTTACTTAAAGAAATTAGGGTTGTTCCTCTTGATGCTAATCATCTAATAGTTATAGTTGTAACTGATAAAGGTAAAGTAGAACATAAAAACATTACAATAGACAACGTTAGTTTGGAGGATATTAAAAAGACTGTTGAGCTAATTAATAACTTGATAGTAGGGACGCCAATTGATGAAGTAAGTACTAAATTAGAGTTTGAGATTAAACCTATTATCTCTAAATATGTAGAAGGACATCAACAACTATATAATGCTATTTATAATGTCTTTACGGATATTACTAATACTGATGTAAATGTAGTTGGTAGAACTAAGTTCTTAGAACAACCTGAGTTTGATAATGTTGATAAAATTAGAGATTTGTTTAAAAAGCTTGATGATAAGGAGATACTTGGGGAGATTAAAAGAGACGACTCTAATAATATAGAAGTATATATTGGTAGTGAAAATAGGTTAGATAGTGATGTTACTGTTATTAAGACTAACTTTAAGACTGATAGTGAAGAAGGTACCCTTGCTATCATAGGACCTAAGAGAATGGAATATGATAGAGTTGTTAGTATCCTAGAATACTTAAAAGAAAATATTGAGAAAGGTAGTGACTAGATGGAAACTAAGGAAGAAGAAGTAAAAGTTACAGATGAAAAGCATGAATGTAACTGTAAAGATAAAGAAAAACCTTGTGAATGTCATGATAAATCAAAGAAAAAAGATAAACATCATGAAGAGATAAAGAAATTAAAAGAAGAACTTGCTAGTAAAGACAAAGAGATTGAAGAATATAAAGAAAAAATTAGATATAATCAAGCCGAACTTGTTAATTATCGTAAAAGAAAAGAAGAAGAAGTTACTAATAGATTAAAGTATGCTAATCAGGATTTGATTAGTGAGTTAATCTTAATATTAGATAACTTTGAAAGAGCGATTAGACTTGATGATAATAATCTTACTGATGAGTTATCTAAATTCTTAAAAGGATTTAAGATGATGTATGCAAGTTTTGATGATGTATTAAAGAAATATGGTCTAGAAGAAATAGAAGCAGAACATAAAGAATATGACCCTAATACTATGGAAGCTTTAATGACTGATAGCGATAAGAATTACAAAGATGGTGAAGTCCTTGAAGTATTACTTAAAGGTTATCGTCTTAATGATAGAGTTATTAGACCTGCTTCTGTTAGAGTAAATAAACTAGATGACGAAATTGATAATAAAAATAATGAAGATAAAGGAGAGGATATAAATGAGTAAAATAATTGGTATTGATTTAGGTACAACTAATAGTTGTGTCTGTGTACAAGAAGCTGGGGAAGCTAAAGTAATCCCTAATAAAGAAGGAGAAAGAACTACTCCATCTGTAGTTGCTTTTACTAAAGATGGTGAAAGAGTAGTAGGTGCTGCTGCAAAAAGACAAGCAATTACTAACCCTAATACAATTTCATCTATTAAAAGATTAATGGGTACTGATGAAAAAGTAGAAGCAAATGGTAAAAAATATACACCAGAAGAAGTATCTGCAATGATTTTAGGATACTTAAAAGAATGCG
>CAMMTE010000119.1:0-3559 GCA_946499755.1 uncultured Mycoplasmatota bacterium | reverse complement strand
TGATGTTAGAAAGTTTGGGAAAATGTCTTGCTTACCAAAAGAAGAAGTTTATAATTTAAAGCCACTTTCTCTTTTAGGATTAGAGTATTATGATAAGAGTTTAACCCCTAATTATTTATTAGAAGCTTTAAGAAAGAAAAAAGTGCCTGTTAAGACAGCTTTACTTGACCAATCAATTATTACTGGTATTGGTAATATCTATGATGATGAGATTTTATTTGCATCTCATATAAATCCTTTGAGGAAAGCAGATAGTATTAGTTTAGAGGAAGCGGATTCTATTATTAAAAATACTAAGAAGATACTGGATAAAGCTGTTACTATGGGAGGTACTACAATTAAGAGTTTTACATCTGCAGAGGGAGTACATGGCTTATTTCAAAATGAACTAGCTGTTCATGGCAAAAAAGATGGAGTATGTCCAACCTGTGGAGAGAAGATTATTGTTACTAAAGTAGGAGGAAGAGGAACTTACTTTTGCCCTAAATGTCAAAAATGATTATGACAAAAATATATATTTATGATATTATGAATATGTAAAAGAAATTTACATACAATAAAAAATGAGAACACTTAATAATGGCTTGTTGAGTGGCCTCGAATAATAATATTATACTAAGAAGCCACCTAAATCATAGCTGAGTTAGGTGGCTTCTTCTATATTAAGGCAAGTGTTATGAATAATAATATGAGGTTTTGAAGAAATAATATGATGATTAAGGAAGAAATTAAACAATCTTTCTTGCTCATATATTAGCTTTTCAGCCTTCTCTCTGAGGCAAACACTGTTTAATTCCATTAAATGTTCTCTATATAGATAGTATCATATTGACTTCTAAATAGCAAGATAAAAATGTACTAAATTAGTTGCGAATTTTCGTAATTCTGGTTAAAATACTCTTTTAATTTTAATAAAACTATGCTATAATTGTATAGCTTGATTAGAAGGAGTGAAGTAAATAATGAAAAAGACAAAAATTGTTTGTAGTATAGGTCCTGCTAGTAATGAACCTGATGTTATGGAAAAAATGGTTAGAGCAGGAATGAATGTAGCAAGAATTAATTTTTCTCATGCTACTATAGAAGAAAGAGAGCAAGCATGTGCTTCAGTTCGTGAGGTTAGAAAAAGAACTGGTATGAATGTGGCTATTCTTTGGGATACTAAAGGTCCAGAATTTAGATGTGGAATTATGGAAAACGATTCTATAGAACTTGTTCCAGGAGAGACTATTGATATAGTAAAAGAGACTGTTACTGGTACTAAAGAGAGATTTTCTGTTAATCATCCTAGTGCTATTGATTCTCTTAATGTTGGAGATATTATCTTATTAGAGAATGCTAAGATGAAACTTGAAGTTATCGCTAAGTATGAAGATAGAGTTACATGTAAGATTATTAATGGTGGAGTATTAGGAAACCGTAAGAGTATGAGTGTTCCTGGTATTAAACTTGATATACCATTCGTTAGTGAAGAAGATAAAAATGATATTATCTATGCATGTGAACATGGTGGAGAATTCTTAGCTTTATCTTTTGTTTCTACTAAAGAAGATGTATTAGAAGTTAAAGAGATCTTAAAAGAACATAATAGAGAAGACTTACAAATTATTTGTAAGATTGAGAGTGCTTTAGGTATTGAAAACTTAGAAGATATCTTAAGTGTTAGTGATGGCGTTATGGTAGCTCGTGGTGACTTAGGTACAGAAGTACCTAGTGAAATGGTTCCAATTTATCAAAAACAAATGATTAATACTTGTAGAAGACTTGGAAAAATATCTATTGTTGCTACAGAAATGCTTGAGACAATGATGGATAATATGCGTCCAAAAAGAGCAGAAACTAGTGATATTGCTAATGCTGTATTAGATGGTACTGATGCTGTTATGTTAAGTGGTGAAACTACTATTGGAAAACATCCAGTAGAAACAGTTGCTGCTATGGCTAGTATTTGTGAGACTACTGAAAAATATGCAAGTTTTGATTATGCTTTTGATATTGAAAGTTTAGATAATATTACTAAGTCTATTGCATCTAACGTTGTACTTAGTACAGATGCTTTAGGTGCTAAATTAATATGCGCTGCTACAATCAGTGGTAGAACTGCAAGAGTTATTAGTAACTTAAAACCAGATGCTCCAATACTTGCTTTATGTCCAGATGAAAAAACTGGTAGACGTTTAGCTCTAAACTGGGGAGTATATGCAGGAACACTTCCTTACTTACCATCAACTGATGAAGTGTTAATTCAAAGTGTAGAGAAAGCTAAAGAGTTTATGGAACTTAATGAAGGAGACTTAATTGTAATTACTGGTGGTTTCCCTAATACAGAAACTAAGAGAATTACTAACTTAATGAAGATTGAAGAAATATAAAAATAAGCAGGGATTATTCCTTGCTTATTTTATTTCTATCTTAGAATTATCAAAGTCTTTAACATCATCAAGTAAGGCTTCATGGATTTTTTCTTCTTTACTATCTAGATATACTTCTTCAATTCTATCAACACGAAGGCGTTCTGCTTCTAAAATAGCATCTACCTTTTTAACAGCTTTATCTAAATCATCATTAACAACTACATAGTTATATTTAGGTATTTCATTTATTTCTTCATAAGCTCTTTTAAATCTTTTTTCTATTTTCTCTAAACTATCAGTATTTCTATTAATAAGACGTCTTTTTAATTCATTCATATTAGGAGGCATTATGAAGATAAAGATAGTCTCATCTAGTTTTTCTTTAATCTTTAAAGCTCCTTGAATCTCTATTTCTAGTATTACATCTTCTCCTTTATCTAGATGTTCTTTAATATATTTTTTAGGAGTACCATAGTAATTACCAGAGTATTCTGCATATTCTAAGAACTCATCATTCTTAATATCGCTTTCAAACTCTTCTTTAGATAAGAAATAATAGTTAATACCATTTTTTTCTTCACCTCTAGGTTCTCTACTAGTACAAGATATAGATACCCAAGTATTCTTTCTTATTTTTAACAATTCATTAATTATACTATTCTTACCACAGCCAGATGGCCCTGAAATAACTATTAAAAGCCCTTGTTTCTTTGTTTTTACCATATTATCCATAACTTATTCCTCCCTTATAGGTTTCATCTTATATTCAGCTTCTATTAAGCTTTTAGACTTATCTTTATCAAAAACTAAAGAGTATATCTTTGTGATTTTGTATTCATATTCTAACATTTTATCTTTTTCTCTTGTAAACTTACTAATAATAGGAATATCTATGTCTTTCTTTATCTTATTTAAATAATCTCTTCCTTTATTAGAAAAACCAAGTAGTCTAATATATTTAATATCCTTAAACTCTTTCGCTTGCTCTTTAGTATAGTCACATAATATATAAATTAACATTCTAGATATCTTAGCATAAGTAGCATTTTTACTCTTAACTTTATTAATTAACTCATCAAAACTATAACTATTAAGTATTTCTTTCTTTAGTTTAGTAGAAATACCACTATCAACTAAATTATAAATAGTTAAATCATTAGAACTTATTATCTTATATTTTAAAAGATTAAAATAATCATCTAACT
>CAMMTE010000118.1:0-3620 GCA_946499755.1 uncultured Mycoplasmatota bacterium | reverse complement strand
ATCTATTAAGATATGTTCTATTTTACAAGAACAATTGTTAATTGCCTCTTTCATAGCCATTTTAGTCGCTTCATAAATATTAACTTCATCTATTACTTTTTCAGAAATAATACCTACTCCTACTCCTAATGCTTGCCTCATAATCTCATCATAAAAAAATTCTCTTTTCTTTTCACTAAGTTTTTTAGAATCAGTTAACCCTTCTAGATTAAAGTGTTCTGGTAAAACAACACAAGCAGCGACTACAGATCCTACTAAAGGTCCACGTCCAACTTCATCAACTCCAGCGATAAAGTTAATTCCTTTATTTCTTAACTTTCTTTCAAAATAATAGTTATTATTTAAGCATACTTTTAACTCTAATTCTTTAATTAGTTTCTTATCTTTAGGTTTATTCATTTCTTTTTTTAACTCATAACAAGCCTCTATATTCATAAAACGATAACCATTAACTTCTATAACTCTTTTTTCATCATATAAATCATAATCTATATCAAAGATATCTTTATATTTAATCTTTGAGTTATACTCTTCTCTTACCGGCCAATCTAACTCATCAAAAAAATTTTTGGAACAAGCAAGGTCTATATCAGTTGTTTCTTCTATAATGTCTTGAACTACTAAACTTGCCCCACTAATTACTATATATTTATCTTTTGGTAAATCTAATTTCTCTAATTTATTAAATATTTCTTCCTTTGTCATAAACTACATCCTTTACTAATTACTACTTCTATATATTATTAACTGAATAATAAAATATTTTTGCATGATTTGTAATATATTGATAGTTTTCTTTATTATTTCTATTATTTTCTAAAAAACTTATAACTATAGATATATCATCAGCATCTTCCATTATAATCATAACCTCTTTACCTATGTTTAACTGTTCGGCCATAATTTTTTCATTTAACATACTAGGTATAAAGATATAAAAATCTACATCAATATAACTACCACTATCTTCGCTTAAAACTACTCCATTTTTTCTATTAGTAAATACTCTAATAATTTGATATAAAAGATTATAACTACTACTACAAACATAAATATTTAAGTTAGGAAACCTATCAATTACCTTTTTTACTTCTTCGGTATAACTTAAATTATTTGATACTACTTTCTCATAATCTTCTATAAGTATGGCTTCATTTAAAGGAAGCAAATTAATGATAATTTTTTCTTTAAAGTTATTTAACATAGTAAGAGCATCTTCTAATGTTAAGATATCATAATATGTTAATTCATTTAAATTATTGTTTTGAATTGTATTAATAGTTATTTTATTAGTAGTTACACGTGAAAAAACTAATACTTTCTTATCTTTAGTCATAACTACATCTAGCATAACTCCAGTAAGTCCTTCTAGACTGTTAACAGATTCAATAAAGGTCTTATTATTATATAAATTACTCTTATGAGCGATAATTTTCATAATAAAAACTGTCCTTTCTTCTATAGAATATGTAGAAAGGACAGTTAAATTAACTTAATTTTGCTTTTATTTTATTAGAAACTTCTTTCATATCACATCTACCTTTAATTTTAGGTGTAATTATTTTCATAACTTTACCCATATCTCTAATCGTAGAAGCTTCCACTTCTTTCATTGCATTTTCTATAATTTCATTAATTTCACTTTCGCTTAATGGTTCTGGTAAATACTCTTTAATAATCTCTATTTCTTTATCTAAATCTTCTACTAAATCAGTTCTTCCTGCTTTACTAAACTCTAATTTAGATTCCTCACGAGTTTTTAATTCTTTAGCAAGGACATCTATAACTACTTCATCAGTAATTTCAATTTTCTTATCAATACGTTCTTTATCAATCGCTCCTTTAAGCATTCTAATAACAGAAAGTCTAAACTTATCTTGTTCTTTCATCGCTTTTACCATATCACTTTTAATTTTATCAAACATAAACATTCCTCCTAACTTGTAACAATTTCTTTACTTGTTAAATAATAATTATTACCATCCTTAGTAAAAGTATAATTATAAGTATTTAAAACTTCTCCTACTATACCATCTAAAACTTCTACTGTTAAAATAATATCACCATCATCATCTTTCTTAGCATCTTTTAAATTCATATTAACAGGATCTACTACTTCTTCCGTATCTTTTGTATATAAAACATAACCATCAGTATTAGTATCATAGAAAAGATAATGATTTTTATCAAGTTCAAAAGAAGTTTTCTCTACATTAACATCACCATATATATCTTTTACAGATTTTTCCAAATCACTACTAGAAATAAAATCAACTATTCCTTCACAACTATAACCAGTAGTATCATCTGATACATTAACCGCATCACAGTTTGCAGAATCTTTAATATTTGCATTTTTATAACCATAATATAACATAACTGCAGGACTCATAACATCTATAGAATCTATATCATTATAAGCTATTTTATTGTATAAAGATACTACTTCCTTATCTTTAATAGATATATTATTATCGCTATTAGTAGTTGGCCCTAACTTTTTATATGCAAAAATAATTCCTCCTACAACTAATTCTAATACTACAATAGTTATTACAACTTTTAACCATGTATTATTTTTCATATCTCCTCCTATATTTTTTTCTTCTTAATAAAGAATTTAGTATTATAAAATAAGAATATAGCCATTATCACAATATAAGCCCAAGCAATAATTGTATAAAGAATACCATCAGTATAATTACCTACAATCGCTAATATACTTTCCGGTATATAATTATCAATAACGGCAGCAAGATCAGGTAGACCTATATTATTTTTGATAAATGTTAATATTCTTAAAAAGATATCAACTATCGCTACAAAGTAAACAAAACTTGAAAATCTTCGAAAATACATAATTACTACTAATATTAAAACAACTAATACCACTAAATCAATATACATACTAACAACTCCTATTCTTTAATAAAATATAAATTATACTGTTTCTCTCTACCTAAAGTAGTCTCCTCTCCATGTCCTGGATATAAAGTAATTGAATCATCATAAGCTTTAATTTTTTCAATAGACTTATCCATCTCACTACTACTACCAGTAGGTAAATCACATCTACCAACAGTATCTCTAAAGATAAAATCACCTACAAACATAGCATTATCATCTTTAAAATAAAAAGTAACTGAATCACTACTATGTCCAGGTGTCATAATAGGAATAAATTTAAAATTACCAACACTAACTTCTTTTAAATCTGTTAAATTACTTTTCTTAAATATTTTTAATCTTCTATTCATATTTAAGAAATCTCTCAATGCTCCAATATGATCAAAATGAGCATGAGTAACTAAAACACCTATTATTTTATCTTCTCCAACTAATTCTTTAATTTTTTTAGCATCACTTCCAGGATCAACAATTAGACAAGTATTATCTTTACTTAAAACATAACAATTCTCCTCTAATGCTCCTGTTACTATTTTTTTAATCTCCATATATATCTCCTATCTACATAATATATGATAGAAAAAATTAAGATAATCGTCAAGCGAAAAGATTAATTTATTTGCTATTTTACTTAAAATTTGTTATAATATGTCACTAGTGTAAATGGTAATATAAAAAGTAATAAAAACGGTAAAGTTAAAAGTGCACAGTTT
>CAMMTE010000117.1:0-3624 GCA_946499755.1 uncultured Mycoplasmatota bacterium | reverse complement strand
AACATCATACATCACCATTATTCCTTATATATATTATATCAAAACAAAAAGACTATTGATATAGTTTACAGTAATCGTTGTATACTTTTTCAGCAGTCTCCTTAGTTATAAGTCTTTTTTTGTTGATGATTTTACTACTTTGTGATAGTATATAGGACAAGAAAAGAGGATTAAGATGAAAGTAATTAGAGAAGAAGATAAAAATAGTAATGTTTATATAACTAAGTTTACTACTGAGCGAGGAAAAAGATCTAAATCTATTGATAAAGGTATGTTTTTAAAAAAAGATACAGAAGATTATAATGAATTAGTTGTTTATATGGCCGATGGATCTAAACCAAGATATGAAAATGTTCCTGAACATAAGGTAAGGTTGTTAGAATTAAGATATCAACAATTCCTTAAAAATAAAGAAAAATTAAACGAGTTAAAAAACTCAAAAAAGATAATTAGCATAATTTGGGGTAGTATAGCTGGTATTATTATAGGTGTTACTACTCTTTCTACTAGTTCAATTACAATTATTTTGGCTAGCTCTCTTATTACAATATCTTTAGCAGCTGCTTCTGCTATCATATCTAATAAATCATTAAATAGTAAAATAGATGATATAAATAAATATGACTTATTTTTTGTAAATGAAGATATGTTTAAAAATGCAGATTTAGATGACCCTAATATTTTGGAACAAGTTAAAAGTAAAGACAAAAAAGAAATTGCAATGATTAAAAATAAAAAAGACTCTGAAAATGAGAAACCATATTTTGATAATAATAGTATTGATGGACTATCATTAGATGCTTTAAGGAAGATAAAAGCAAATATAGAAAGAGAAAACTATTTAGGATTAGCTAATAAAAAAGAAGATGTTAAAGATAAAGAATTAGTAAAAAAATAAAATTTATATGAAAATTGTAAATTGAGAAGATTTTAGAGTTCAATTTTTAAAATTCTCTAGAGGAATTTAATAAATTGAAACTCTTTTTTTCTTGAATTTTAAAAATTGCTTGTTTGCATTAGTTTTACCCCTATGTTAGAGTGTAGGCATCTACGTAGAAATATTAAAATTTTTGGAGGAATTAATGAAACAAGAAGAAAAGAAAGAAAAGAAATTTATAAGTCTTTTATCAGATACTACCTTTAAACATTTCTTTAAAATAGAAGACTATAAAGAATTTTTTAATACTATTATAAAACCTTATACTAATATGGATATTAGTGAATTTAGATTATATGATACTGAATTTAATAGTGGTAATGAAAAACGTGATTATCGCCTAGATATATTACTTGAAAGTGATAAGTATGATTTAATTATATTAATAGAGATGAATCAGTTTCCTAGTAAAGAGATAAAGTATAGAAATAGATTATTTGTGTATACTGCTCTTGCTAGAAGTCTAAATAGCGGAGAAGATATAAAGAAGAAGAAAGTAATTCAAATAAACTTTAATAAAGAAAAGCATCATTATGTCAGTAAAGCCTCTTATTCTGTTATGGATATAAATACACATAAAGAGATAAAGGATTTTAAAATTCACGAAGTGTATCTTGAAAATTACAAAGGAATAAGATATAATGGAGACAATAAAGAAGAAGCATATCTATCTTTATTTACTGCAACTTCTTACGAAGAGTTAAGAGAAATAGCAGGAGATGATAAGGAGGCATTAAGGATTGTGGATGAATTGGAAAGACTAGGACTTGATGATAAGTTTGGGTTAGCTTATGATAATGAAATGATGCAGAAAAAAATGATTAATACCGCTCGTAATTGGGGTTATGATGATGGTAAAGAAGCTGGTAAAGCGGAAGGAATTGAAGAAGGTGCTAAGGCAGAAAAAATAGAAATCGCTAAAAATCTTCTTAAAAGTAAAGTATCTTTTGATTTAGTATCCGAAAGTACTGGTTTAAGTGTAGAAGAAATAGAAGAGTTAAAGAAAGAAGTTTAAACACTTCTTTCTTTATGTTAAAATATTGTTAGAAAAGAAGTGGTAAAGATGAACTTTAAATTTATTGATAATTCTATATATATTGTTCCTAATAGTTTAAAATTAAAATTATTAGATAAATTGTCAAAAGATAGAAATATTTATAATATAACTTTTATAAGTTTAGAAGAGTTAGAAAAACATTATTTCTTTGATATAAAAGAAGAAGCTTTATTATATCTTTTAGATAAGACTAATGAGAATATAGATGTGTTAAGACTTATGTTAGGAAATCTTTATAAAATAGATATTACTAAAGAATATAGGGAGTCTAAATTAAATAATCTTAAGAGTTTATATTATGACTTAAAAAATAATAACTATCTAATATTTGATAAAGGTTATATTGATTATTTATTAACTAAAAACATCTTTATCTTAGATTATAGTATGCTAGAGGCATATCAAAGGGATATGTTAGATAGTATTAATACTAACTATTTAGATATTAGTAGTAATCTATCTATAGATACTGTCTATAAGTATCACTCTATGAAAGATGAAGTTATAGGTACGGCCTTAAAGATAAGAGAACTTAATAGTAAAGGTGTTAGTTATAATAAAATCTTTTTAGCAGGTATAGATAATAGTTATAAATATTTACTTAAAACTATTTTTAAGATGTTTGATATACCTTTCTACCTTAAATCTACTAATAAAATAACCTCTTTAATAAGTGTTAAAGAGTATCTAAAAGATAAAGATATTAATCATATTAAAGATATTAATTTAAAAGCTAAGATTATGAAAATAAATGATGATTTAACATATGCTAAGAATAGTAAATATTATGATATTCTTTTAAAAGATAGATTAGAAAAGGCTTCAATGGACAGTATAGAGTTAGTGGAGTCTGTTAAAGTCTTAAATGAAGCGTTAGATATTCCTTATCTAGTTAGTGATGATGAATACTTGTTTGTTCTAGGTTTTAATCAAAATCATTTACCTAAAATATATAAAGATGAAGAGTACTTAAGTGATAATTTAAAGAATAAATGTAATTTAAATACCTCTACTATTAAAAATAAACTTAGTAAAGATAATTTAGTTAAAGTCTTAGGTACTATTAAAAACCTAACAATATCATATAAACTAACATCATTAACTGGAGAATATGCTAAATCTAGTTTATTAAATGAACTTAATTTAAAAGAAGTAGAGAGTCTTAATTATAATTATAACTATAGTAGAGACCTTAATAATTATAGAGTGAGTAGTGTTTTAGATAATTATTATAAATATCATGAGAAAGATAAAGATTTTGACTTTCTAACTACTAATATAGATACAAGTAAATATACTAGTTTTGATCATAAATTTAAAGGTATTAATAGAGAGGTTACTCCTTATAACTTATCTTA
Organism: uncultured Mycoplasmatota bacterium; assembly: GCA_946499755.1. Taxonomy (GTDB): domain Bacteria; phylum Bacillota_I; class Bacilli_A; order RF39; family UBA660; genus Onthousia. The sequence goes on along the minus strand of CAMMTE010000117.1, from coordinate 272 downwards.
CTCTAGTATAGATGATCTTGCTAAGTGTCCTTTTAAATACTATTTAAAATATATCTTAAAATTAGATAGCTTTGAAGAAAATTTTAGTACAAAAATAGGTAATATCTTTCATAGTGTCTTAAAGGATAGTTACAGTGATAATTTTTCTTTTGATGTCGCTCTAAATATTGCCTTAAAAGATAATCCTTTAGAAAAAGATGAGGCTGTTTTATTTAGAAGATTAGAAAATGAATTAGAGAAAATAGTTAATTATAATAAAGAGGTAGAAAAAA
>CAMMTE010000116.1:0-3795 GCA_946499755.1 uncultured Mycoplasmatota bacterium | reverse complement strand
AAAAGGACATTCAGTTGTAAGAGGAATGTTAAAAGATATTAAAGAAGATTTTGGTATTAAAAATATTATGTTAAGAGGAGATGATTTGCCTCTTGAAAAACTTAAGAAAGTTAAAGGAGTTTTAAGTGTTTCTAAAGTAAGAGGAGAAATAGAAGTAAAAATAGAAGAAAAGAGTGTCGCTCCTAAAGTCTTTTCTTTAGTAAAAAACTGTAATATTACTAAATATGATGTAGTAGAACCAACACTTAATGAAATATTTATTGCGAAAGTAGGGGGTATCCATGAGTAGAAAGTTTTTATATCTAACTAAAGTTAGTTTAAGAAAAAAGTTTAAGACAAAATGGTTTGTTATTACTAATATAATCCTTGCTGTTGCAATAATTCTTCTTTTAAATATCAATTCTATAGTAACTTTTTTTGGAGGAGATTTTGATAGTAAGACTAAGATAATTGTTGTAGATAATGGTACTGATAGTTATGAATTATTCGAAAAAAATATTGAGAGTTATGCTAGTACAATAAACTCTGATGAAGATGTAAAGATAACAGTTAAAAAAAGTGATAAATCTGTTAAAGAATTAGAAGAAAATTTAGAAGATGATGAGATATTAGTAGAATTAAATAGCGATAATATAGAATATTTGAAAGCTAAAGTTACTTCTAATGAGAAGATAGATACTGTAACTTATCAAGTATTATCTCAAAGTTTAAATTCTACTAAGACTACTATAGGAATGACTATTAATAATATAGATGCTACTACATTAAATAATATTTCTAGTCCTGTTACAATAGATAGAGTAGTTCTTAATGAAAGTGATAATGTTGATGAAAATATGGGACTTATTATGAGTAGTGTCTTTCCAACTATTATTTTACCATTCTTTATGTTAACGATGATCTTAATTCAAATGGTAGGAGGAGAAATATGTGAAGAGAAGACAACTCGTAGTATGGAAATAATTATATCCAATGTTTCTCCTAAACAACATTTAATGTCTAAGATACTAGCTAGTAATATCTTTGTTATAGTTCAAGGATTACTTTTAGTAGTTTATGCATGTTTAGGTTTATTAATAAGTACTAATATGTTAAGTAAAGGAATGTCACTACCAAGTGATGTTACATCTATAATTGATAGTTTAGTAGCATCTGGTTTTATTAGTAAGTTAATTTATGTAATACCTTTAACCTTAATCTTAATAGTACTATCATTTCTTGCTTATTCAATAGTTGCAGGTATTCTTGCGTCTATGACTGTTAATATGGAAGACTTTTCACAATTACAGACGCCATTAGTATTTATTTCTTTAGGAGGATATTACTTAGCGATGATGGCTGGTATGTTTAATGGTTCACTTCTTATTAGAATACTTTCATATGTACCTTTCTTATCATCTTTTGTTAGTCCTAGTCTTTATATGATGGGAGAGATTGGTTTAATTGATATAGTTATCTCTATTATTGTTTTAATTCTCTTTATCTATTTAATATTACATTTTGGTATTAAAGTATATAAAGTAGGAATACTTAATTACTCTAATGAAAAAGTATGGAGTAAGTTCTTTAAAGCTTTTAAAAGTAAAGATGTATAAGTGTTTGTAAAAATAAAGAGGTTATGATAGTATGTAGTTAAGGAGGTTTGAAATGAATAAAATTGTAAAAAAAATGGCTTTATACTCTACAGTAGGAGTATTAGGTGCTTTTTCGTTAACAGGTTGCCGTTCTTCTAAAGTAGAAATAGAGAAAACTACCACAACAGAAGAGAATAATAGCCAAATAGAAACTAAATATTTTGATGTGGGTGAACACGTTTTTTATAAAGTGTTTTATGTTCCTGAGGTTCATCATAATTATACTTCTTATATGGAAGTTAGTGGTTCTATAAATGTACCTACTGGTTATCATATTTTTGATATCGAAGAGCAAGGTCAGTATCAATATAAGGGAGATCATTTTTATATGGCATTTTATATTAATGATGTTCCTGTTGAAGCAGAAGAAATTTATAATGAGGAAACTGAGTCATATGAATATAGTAAACCTGGTACACCTGTATTAGATAATACTAATGAATATGAAGAAAATGAGAAGACGAAATAACTATTTAAGATTCGTCTTTTTCTTTATATTTGTTTAATTCTGTGATAGACTAATATTAGAAAGGTAGTGAGCTTATGAATAGAATTGTTATTATAGGCTGTGGTAATGTAGGACTTAGTTATTTACATAAACTGTGTTTAACAGATATGGCTCTTGATATTAGTTTAATTGATTTAGATGAAGAGAAAATAATGGGAGAAATACTTGATATTGAACAATCTTTAATATATAGAAATAGTAATATTAAATTAAAATTAGGTACTTATGATGATTGTAATAATGCTGACATTATCATAATAAGTGCAGGTGTACCTCAATCATCTAATGATAGATTAAAAGATTTAGAGAAAGCTAATGAGATAATAGTTGATATTACTAATAGAATTAGAAGTACAGAGTTTAAAGGTATTTACTTAGTAGCATGTAATCCTTTAGATGTTATTACAGAACTTATCGCTCATTATACAGATCATCCTTTTAATAAAGTAATAGGTACTGGAACTATGCTTGATACAGCAAGATTAAAATCATTGATTAGTAAAGAGATAAATGTAAAAGCAAATGATATTAATGTTTATGTATTAGGAGAACATGGTAATAGTCAGTTTGTGGCATGGAGTAATGCTAATATAGGGTTACAGAATTTAGGTGGATTTTTATCTTATGAAGAGAAAGAACAATTAGAAGAAGAGACAAGACATATGGGAGGAGTTATTGTTAGACATAAAGGTTATACTAGTGAAGGTATAGCAGCATGTCTATTAGAACTTACTTTATGTATTCTTAATGATTTAAAGAAAGTTTATCCTGTATCTAACTATAATACTACTTATGATGTTTATCTTTCTACTCCTTGTATTATAGGTAAAAATGGAATAGAGAAAGTTATTAATATAAAATTAACGGAAGAAGAGGAAGAAAAGTTAGAAAATAGTAGTGAAGTAATAAGTAATGCTCTTGATAAAATATTACCAAAAGAATTATATTAGGAGGTGCTTTATGATAAATTTAATTTTTTTAGTTATTATATTCTTATTTATGGCTGTTGAAGCAGTTTGTGCTTATAAGTTTTTTAGAGTAAAAAATATTAAGTTAGGTATTTTTTCTATAATTTATTTTCTATTAACTTTAATATTAACTTTAAATTATTTCTTTAATCGTGATGTTACTAAATTTAATGAATTAGATAGTGTTATTAATGGTATTTCTAATTTTAATATAATGGCTATATTAGTATTATTATTAAATATCGGAATTATTATAATTAGTATAGTAAGTATAATTAAATTAAGTAATAGTAAAATAAAGAAAAAATAAATCGTAAAGTTTTAAAAAAATATTGTAATAAGCTGTTTATTTATGGTAATATTTATATAGGTAGAGATAAGAAAGAGGGTAAAATTATGAGAATAGAATGTTTACAATGTGTTACCTGGGGGGGGGCAGTTTAGTAAATATTTAAGTAATAAGATTACTTTCTTTTGTAGTGTAAAGAGAATAGAGTAAGGGATTATTCTATTCTTTTATAATGTTAAAATAATTGATAAATAGGATTTTATGTGTTAGTATTAAGTATAAGAATAAGTAATAATGATAAGAATAAGTAGTAAGGGATGAGTGTAAATGAAAGATAAAATAAAAAGAAAAGAAATAATTATAATAGGAGTATTACTATTATTAATGATAGTAATA
>CAMMTE010000115.1:0-3828 GCA_946499755.1 uncultured Mycoplasmatota bacterium | reverse complement strand
GAATAAACTTTAGAGCATATCAACATTCAGGTAAATTTGAAACAAAAAAAGGCATATAATACTAGACAAAATATTGCCTTTAGTGGTGATTATATTGATATGATTTCAAATACCACTTACAATTATTCTAAATATGAACATAAAGAATATCAAAAGAGGCATCATAAAAATAGTAAATGGCATTATTTTACTAAGATTATTAAATGTAATAGTTGTTTTTATTCTGTTAATATTGATATTATTGAAAGAAATAGTAATTATTATATCTACAATACAAAATTAAAAGAGGTGGATGCCTGAGCATTAAGCCCAGGTATGATATCCACCTCTTCTACAACTAATATATCATAAGTACTAAATAATATACAAGAAAAAATTGAAAGAATTTAATTTAAAAAAATATTACATTTTTGTAGTATTTTTTAATAATTTATAGTATATTTTAATCAAGGAGGAGTAGTATGACACTTTTTTGGTTAGTATTATTTGTTGTTTTAGCACTATTTGAGCTTGCTACTGTAAATTTAGTATCTATTTGGTTTTCTCTAGGAGCATTAATTACAACTTTTGTATCTTTATTAACTGATAATATTATGATACTTTTAGCAGTATTTACCATAAGTTCAATACTTTTATTACTTCTAACAAAACCTTTTGTTAAGAAATTAAAGAAAAAAGAAGTTGTTCCTACTAACTTAGATAGAGTTATCGGTAAAGTTGGAGTAGTTACAGAAACTATTCTAAAAGATGGAATAGGTGAAGTTAAAGTTCTAGGTAAAAGATGGAGTGCATATAGTGATAAAGAAATAAAAGAAAATAGTAAAGTAAAAATATTATCTATTAATGGTGTAAAACTTAAAGTAGAAGAAATTAAGGAGAGTGATTAATATGTTTTGGATTATATTAATTGTAATTATAGTAATTATAGTCTTAGGAGTAAAAGTTATACCCCAATCACAAGCAAAAGTAATAGAACGTCTAGGTACTTATTTTAAAACATTAGGTACAGGACCACACTACGTAATTCCATTTATTGATAGAGTTGCCTCTACTGTTTCTCTAAAAGAAATAGTTAAAGACTTTGCCCCTCAACCAGTTATTACTAAAGATAATGTTACAATGCAAATAGATACGGTTGTTTATTTTCAAATAACTGATCCTAAGCTTTATACATATGGTGTTGAAAATCCTATTAATGCGATTGAAAATTTAACAGCAACTACACTTCGTAATATTATTGGTGAGTTAGAACTTGATCAGACATTAACATCAAGAGATATTATTAATTCAAAGATGAGGTCAATTCTAGATGAAGCGACTGATCCTTGGGGTATTAAAGTAAATAGAGTAGAAGTTAAAAACATTATCCCACCACGTGATATTCAAGATGCTATGGAAAAACAAATGAGGGCCGAGCGTGAAAGACGTGAGAAGATATTACAAGCAGAGGGAGAGAAAAAAGCTGCAGTTTTAATCGCTGAAGGAGAAAAAGAAAGTACAGTCTTAAGAGCAGAAGCTCAGAAAGAAGCTGCCATTAAGAAAGCCGAAGGTGAAGCAGAAGCAATTATTAAGATTAAAAATGCAGAAGCTGAAGGTATTAGATTACTAAAAGATGCAAAAGCTGATGCTGCAGTCTTAAAACTAAAGAGTTATGATGCTATGGTTAATGTTGCTAATGGACAGTCTACTAAGATAATTGTTCCTAGTGATTTACAAAATTTAGTAACAGCAGGAACTGTCTTAAGTGAAACCTTTAAAGAAGGAAAGAAGTAATTTACTTTTCTTTTTTTCTATGGTAAAATAAGCACTTAGAAATGGGGAGTACTTGTGATAGATTTGAATAGTGAAAAGATTAGGAAAGATGTAATTAGACGGGAATTTTTTGATGAAGATGATTCTTTTTTTGAAAAGTTAAATATAAGTAAGAATAGATATGCTAAAACAACAGGTTTGCATATGTTTTTAAGAGAATTAAGTGATGGATATTATTATGTAAAGAAACAAGATGAGGATAAAATTTGTAATGAAATTGTTGGAAGATATTTATGTAATAAATTACATTTAGAAACAACTACTTTAGAAATCTTATATGATAATAATGAAATATTAATTGCCACACCTAATTATAGAAAACCTGATTTACAATATCAGTATCCTAATAATATAGGTATTGATATGATACTTTGTAGAGGATATGATGCCTTAAAATTATCTTCATTATCAAAAGATTATCAAAGTGAACTATTAAAGTTAATTATAATTGATATAATGATGGAACAGTATGATAGACATAGTAGTAATATGGAAGAAGTTATAGTAGATGGAAAAGTACATTTAGCACCAGTTATTGATTTTGAAAACAGTTTTCTTTATGTGCCTATGTATAAATATTTTAATCCTTATGTTAGTATACCTAAAGATATTGTAAGTGTTTATAAATTCTTAAATGATTATAAGGAGGCTTATCAATATTTTATAGAGATATTTGATATAGATTCAGATGAATTAATTAAATATATAGAAAACAATTATCCAATAAAAGTAGATTCTAAAATTAAAGAAAAATATTATTGTTTTACTAAAAAAAATCAAATGATATTAAGAAGATTAACAAATAGATGATAATATAGAATTTGTATTGAATAGTAAAAATAACTATTTATAATTAGTATATAAATATGATAGAATTAGTTTAGTAAGAGTAGGTGTAGAATGACAAACTTCTTTCTACTGGAAATGTAATAAAATGACGAATTAAATTACCCTAGATTTATATATAAAATAAAGAGATATATACAATGTGATATTGGTATATCTCTTTTTTGTTTCATTTTTTTAACAAATGTGATATTATATAGAACAAAAAAAGAAGTAACCCACAGTTTACCACAACAAAAGTTACTTCTTACCAAACAAGGTGATTATATGATACTACTAAAACCTCCAAAAGTCAATAGTAATATACAAACTTTTAAGTTCAGAAGTGAACTATATAATTTAAACAAAATAAATATAGTAAAAAAAGAAATAAAAAGATATGAAGATGAGTGTAACTTTGGATATATAGAATGTCCATGTTGTGGTAGTGATAAGCTTACTTTTTATGGCAGTTATGAGAGAAATGCAATAATATATAACGAATGCAGAAGAATAAAAATAAAAAGAGTAATGTGCAAAGAATGCGATAAAACTCATGCATTAATACCATATTTCTTAATTCCATATTATCAACATGAAAAAACATTTATTTATAGAGTATGTGAAGAAAAAATTCTAAAAGAAACAGGAATATGTAAGTTATCCATTAAAGTAAAAATATCAAGGCAGTTATTATATCAATGGATGAAAGTGTTTGTAATACATATAAGGTATCTTTTAACAACATTATCAAGAAGTTTAAAATCATCATTAAAATATTTGATAAATGAATCATTAAAAGATGACTTATATGAGAGAGTAAATAAAATGTATTTTCTTAAGAAAATACCAACATAACTTTTTCCTTTATAAGATTTATCCCTTCAGTTAATATATCTTCCGAGGGAGGAAAAGTTATGGAAGATTATGGAAGAAGTGAATTATTTAGATATGGAGTGATAAGTCCATTACTTCAGAGGTTTTTAAGTGGAGATAAAATCACTTTAGAAGATTTTAAAGAACTAGCAAAGAAAGAATATTATTATAAGGGGAAAAGTTATAAATTTAGTCCATATACGATAAAGAAATGGTATTATCATTATCAAAAAGAAGGATTAAATAAATTAAAAACAAAAGAAAGGAAAGATAAAAATAAAAGTAGGAAATTAAGTGAAGAAGTAATAGAGTATA
>CAMMTE010000114.1:0-3832 GCA_946499755.1 uncultured Mycoplasmatota bacterium | reverse complement strand
AGATGGAGGAAGGAGGAAAAATAAAATTTTTGAAAAAAGTATAGATTTTGTAAATTGAGATGTTTTTTGATATGAATATTTAAAATTACCCTAGAGAAAATATTAAATTGAAGAGTTATTTTCCTTGAATTTTAAAATTCTCCTTTTTGCAATGTTTTTTAGACTATGTTATAAGTATTGCAGAAGGAGGAATCTTATGAATAGAACACCTAGATTTATATCATTAATGTCTGATACAACTGCAAAAGCCTTAATAAAGGATGACCATTATAAATGGTTCTATGAAGAAATTATTAAATATAAAACAGGTATTGATTTAAAGGATTATAAAGCGATAGATAATGAACTTAATACAGGGAATAAAGTTAAAGATTATAGAGCAGATACAATATTTCTTAATAAGAATAGACTTGTTAATTTAGAATTTAATCAATATGTTCATGTTCATACTATAATTAAGAATATTAGATATGCTCTAAGAATGTCTGGTAATGGCTTTTTACAAGGAGAAAAGTATTATCATAGATTTGTTATGCAAATTAATCTAAATAATAAAATACAAAGTGCTAAAGTAAAAGAGTGGAATAGTAAGGATTATAAACTTGAAGATTATAAATCGAAATCTTATTTAAAAGATGTCAGAATAATTACTATAGATTTAAGAAAATACAAAGGAATAGTATATGATGGAACAAATAAATATGAAACATATTTATCAATGTTAACAGCAGAGTCTTATGAAGAAATGGAAAGAATAGTAGGAGATTTAAAGGAGGGAAAAATAATTATGGAAAAGTTAAAAGAATTAGGAATGGATGATGAATTTGGAGCATATTATGATGCTGAAATAGTACATAGAAAAGAAGTGAATTCTGCTAGAAGTGATGGATATAATGATGGAAAACAAGTTGGTAAAAAAGAAGGAAAAAAAGAGACTGCAACTTCTATTGCAAAAACTATGTTAAAAGCAGGAGAAAGTGCTAGTAAAGTAATGAGTTATACTGGGCTAAAGAAAAAAGATATTCAATTGCTAATGTAGAAACTAATTATAAGACTATATCTACTTAAAGTTCTCATGATAGAGTGAGAACTTTCTTTTTTCTCTTGTTAAAAATATATTAATTATGTATAATTAATTATAGAATAAAAAGGGTAATGGTAGAAAGGTAGTGAATTATCATGGCTCATATCTATACAGGTCTTGATATTGGTAATGGCTATATTAAGATAGTAGTTGTTAATGCTAATTTAGATAAGTATTATGTTCTTGCTACTACTTCAGTTAAAACTAATGGACTTAAAAAGAATGTTATATATGATGAGAAAAAGTTAAAAAATTCCTTAACTACTGCTATTAAGAATATAGAAGATAAAATTGGCATGAAAATAAGAGAAGTTATTTTGTGTCTTCCTGCAAATCGTGCTAGTATGACTATAGAACATGGTCTTGTTAATATAAAAGGAGATAGAGTAAGAGGAAGAGATATTAATAATGTAGTGGCAGATACAGTATTAGATAGTTATGATGATACACGTGAACTTGTTAGTTGTTTACCTATATCTTTTACAGTTGATGATGAAGCTAGTGTTATTAATCCAATAGATGAAGAAGGAAAGAAACTATTTTTAAAAGCTGTAGTTGCTACTTCTCCTAAGGAAGAGATATATCCTTTTATAAATATAGTTAGAAGTATAGGAGTTAATATTACAGATATTATTTATAATATTCAAGCAGATTATTATACAGTTTCTAGTAAAGATTTAGATAGAAAAATGGGTGCTGTTATTAATATAGGTAATGATATTACTAGTGTTGGAGTCTTTAATAAAGGAATTATGATTAAAAATTCATATATTCCTGTTGGTAGTAGTAGTGTTGATAAAGATATAGCGTTTGTATATAAATTAGATTTAAATACTTCTAAGAAGTTAAAAGAGACTTTTGCACTTTCTTCATCAAGATATGCAGATAGTAATGATGAAGAAGTTGTTACTAATACTGAAAATAAAAAAATCACAATTAATCAAGTGCAGATTTCTGAAGTTATAGAATCTAGACTAAGAGAAATACTAAAACTTGCAAAAAATGAGATAAATCGCTTAACAAAAAGGGAAATAAGTTATATAATTGTAGTAGGTGGTATTAGTGAACTAGCAGGTTTTAACTATATTGTAGATGAAGTATTAGGTCGAAATGCTAGTTGTATGAATATGACGGAAATCGGTGCTAGACATAATAAGTATTCAAGTGCTTTTGGAAGTTGTATATATTATGATAAGAAGTGTACATTAAGAGAGAAAAATGGTAATATGTTTGATGAAGTAGATATAGATAATTTTGTATCACCTAAAAAGAAGAATGGTAATAATGATATATCTAATAAATTTTTTGGTCACTTTTTTGATAACTAATTAAGGAGGAAACATAGTATGGGAAACGGACTAGAAATGGATCAATTAGCGAAAATTAAAGTAATCGGTTGTGGTGGAGGCGGCGGTAATGCCGTTAATAGAATGGTAGAATCTGGTGTTAAAGGAGTAGAATTTATTGTTGCTAACACAGATTTACAAGTATTAAATAATTCTAAAGCTGATATAAAAATTCAATTAGGGGCTAATTTAACTGATGGATTAGGAGCAGGAAGTCGTCCTGATATTGGTAGAGAAGCAGCACTTGAATCTAAAAAAGAAATAGAAGATGCTCTAACTGGTGCAGATATGGTTTTCATTACTTGTGGAATGGGTGGTGGAACTGGTACTGGGGCAGCACCTGTTGTTGCAGAAATTGCTCAAGCTCTTGGAGCTTTAACAGTTGCTATTGTTACTAAACCATTTACTTTTGAAGGTAGAAAAAGAATGGAGAATGCTTTAGCAGGATTAGCAGAACTTGAAAAGCATGTTGATACTTTAATAGTAATACCAAATGATAGATTAAGAGAAATTATAGATAAGACTACACCTATGTTAGAGGCTTTTAAAGAAGTAGATAATGTCTTAAGACGTGGTGTACAATCTATATCAGATTTAATTGCAGTAGTTGGACTTGTTAACCTTGATTTTGCAGATGTTCAATCTGTTATGAAAGATTCTGGTCGTGCAATTATTGGTATTGGTATTGGTATGGGTGAAGATAGAGCGATAGAAGCTGCTAAACAAGCTGTATCTAGTCCATTACTTGAAACTAGTATTAGTGGAGCTACTGATGCTATTATTAATATAACTGGTGGTGTTAATTTAACATTATTTGAAGCTGAACAAGCAGCAGAAGTTGTAAGAGCAGCATCTGGTAATGATATTAATACAATCTTTGGTTCTGTTATTAATGAGAATTTATCTGATGAAGTTATTGTTACAGTAATTGCTACTGGTTTTGATAGAAAAGAAGGGGAAGTTAAACAACCAATATTCTCTAATAATCAACAAACTAGAAGAAGTAGTAGAGATGATAATCCTTATGTAGTAGCGATGAGTGAAAACAATGATGATGACGATGATGAAGGAGAAGTATTAGATGATACAGACTATGATTTTCCTCCATTCTTAAGAGATAAAAACTTTTAATTAAAGATAGAAAGAGGGTAAAATTATGAGAATAGAATGTTTACGATGTGTTACCTGGGGGGGGGGCAGTTTAGTAAATATCTAAGTAATGAAATTACTTTCTTTTATTATGTTATAAGAACAGAGTAAGTGTATATTCTGTTCTTTTATAATGTTAAAACAATTGATAAAGAGGATTATATGTGTTAATATTAAGTATAAGAATAGGTAATAATGATAAGAATAAGTAGTAAGGGATGAGTGTAAATGAAAGATAAAACAAAAAGAAAAG
>CAMMTE010000113.1:0-3874 GCA_946499755.1 uncultured Mycoplasmatota bacterium | reverse complement strand
TCATAATGCTTATTCACCTCCAATATCTCTATATCTTTTATATTTCTTAAATCTTCTATTATTATATTATTATCTTTATTTTTAAATATTAGTCTGTATTGATTTGTTATATTAATTGCAAAATTATCTTTTAAATCTCCTTTAAGTTTATGTCTTCTATATGGTAAGCAAGTAGGGACATCGTTTAAATTGTCAAAAGCTTTAAGCTCTTTTATTCTTAATGGCAATTTCTTTGCAACTTCTACACCATATTTTTTTACTAATTCTTTATTATATTTAGGATTTTCACATAATTTTTGTAGTTTATCTGTCTTGTATGTTAATTGCACTAGAACCTTCCTTTATTTAGATTAACCTATTTGGTTAATTAAATTATATATAAATTAAATAAGTATGTCAATAAAAAATTAACGAAATTAGTTAATTAAATTAATCGTTATTAAATGTTTTTTTGTTTCCTATTATAGCATAAATTAAAAGAATCAGAATAATTAATTTACTCTGATTATAAATATTCATCTAATTTATTTGTTTTATAAAGTTCTATTTTATATTTAAGTTTATCTAAAGCTTCGGTCATTGTTCTGATCTTTTCTTCAAGCTTATCTTGTTCTTCCTCCAATAGATGTTGACGTTCTAGTTTAGTACTTTCTCCTTCATCATATAAATCAACATACTTTTTTAATACTTCTATAGAAATACCAGCACTACGCATACATTTAATAAATTCTATTCTTTTTAAATCACTTTCACTATAGTCTCTCATACCACTACTGTTTTTCTTAACTGGTCCTACTAGCCCTACTTTTTCATAATATCTTAGTGTATCATTAGTCATATCAAATTTTTCTGCTACTTCTTTTATAGTCATTATATTACTTCCCTTCGTAGTTATATTATCACTTAGAGTCTAGTCTAAGTCAATATTTATTTTTGACATAATAACATTGTTATTTCTATATAATAATATTGATGATGAGGTGATTATTTTGAACAAGAAAAGAATTTTGGTACTTGCTATAACTGGTATTCTTATTGTTTTAGGAGGGATAACACTATTTATAAATCATAATTTAGAAAGTAAAGACGAAAAAACTAAAACAATAGTCTCTACTGTGATGAGTGTTGATGATGGTACTTTTACTATTCAAGATAGTAATAATATTATTTATACGTTTGGTATTATTGATGATAATTTATCTGTTGGTGATGTTATTGAACTTGAATATAATGGCTCTTTAAATAAAAATAAAGCTTTACAAGACAGTAAAGTTTTGGGATATAAGACTATTAAGGTTAGTAATGATGAAGAAGGTGTACCTAGCGAGTGGCAAGATAATGGTATTTTTAAGGATTTTTATATCTTTGCTGCTAAGAAGTTAAAGACTATGTCGCTTGATGAAAAAATAGCTCAGTTACTACTTGTAAGATATCCTGATACTAATCCTGTTGAAACGTTAGAGAAATATCAATTTGGAGGCTATGTCTTTTTTGAAAAAGATTTTAGAGATAAAACTAAACCAGAAGTAAAGGAAATGATTAATAATTTACAAAATGTATCTAAAGTTCCTATATTAACGGCAGTTGATGAAGAAGGGGGAACTGTTGTAAGAGTAAGTAGTAATCCAAACCTTGCTAGTAGTAAATTTGAATCACCAAGAGATTTGTATTTAAGTGGAGGATTTGAGAAAATAAGACAAGATACTATTAATAAAAGTTTATTGTTATCAGAACTAGGGCTTAATTTAAATCTAGCACCTGTTGTAGATGTATCTACTAATTCAAGTGACTATATGTATAAAAGAACTTTAGGAGAAAATACAGAGTTAACTAGTACTTATGCTAAAACAGTTATTAGTACTAGTAAAGGATTAGGTGTATCTTACACTTTAAAACATTTCCCAGGTTATGGAAATAATTCTGATACCCATACAGGACAGTCTATTGATAATCGTTCTTATGATGATATTGTTAAGAATGATTTACCACCTTTTGAAGCAGGTATTAATGAAGGAGCGGAAGCTGTGCTTGTGAGTCATAATACTGTAACTAATATTGATTCTAGTAACCCAGCATCTTTATCTAGTGATGTTCATAATTTACTTAGAAATAAACTTGGATTTACTGGTATTGTTATTAGTGATGATTTGGCGATGGGAGCGGTATCTTCTATTGATAATGTGGCTGTAAAAGCGATAACTGCAGGTAATGATTTGCTTATTACTACTGATTATGAAGAAAGTTTTAATGATATTAAAGAGGCAGTAAATAATAAAACTATTGGTGAAGGATTAATTGATAAGTTAGCTTTTAGAGTTCTTGCTTGGAAATATTATAAAGGATTAATATTTGAAAATCAAAAATAATAATTTATTTCATTAAGTAGATTTTATTATCTGCTTTTTTTATTTCTCTTATTAGTTCATAATAATCAGAAAATTGGTAATCGCTTAATCTATTTATTTCTTCTCTAACATTATCAGAATATTTATCATATATAACAGCAACATCCATATTAGCATTCTTTGCTGCTTCTACACCTATTAGAGAATCTTCTATTACTAAGCACTCTTCTGGTTTAATATTTAGATTTGTCATAATTTTATCATATATCTCTTTATGAGGTTTTTTATTTTTTACATCTTCTTTTGATAACATTAAGCTAAATATTTCATTTAATGGAGCTTTACTTTTAATATTTTCATTGTCATTAATATGGGCATCTAATTGAATTCTAGTTGTTGTAGTAGCTAGTACTAAAGTATAACCTTTTTCTTTTAACAATTTGAGAGCAGTATCAGCTTTAGCTTTATATTTTACTTTATGTTTAATCAAGTAATCTGATATATCCCATCTTAATTGTAATATTTCTTTTTCTGATTTTGATGATAAAGTTATTTCTTTTAAATGTTTACAATATTCTAGATAGATATCTTCACTATTTACTTTTTTTAAGTAATTGTCACGATAAGTGCCTATATTATTTATATGTATAGTATTATTACTTAGCATTGATATCAAAAGATTATCAACTTCATTCCAAATACCAATAGAATCTATTAAAGTTCCATCTAAATCAAAAATAATAGTTGTTTTATTCTCTAACATAATGTTTCTCCTTTATTAAAATAATAGAAAAAAGCCTTAGCTCAATATAGTTTTACATTTTTAAAAGTGCTTTATTTTCTTTTTCTAATTGTTTTAGACTTTTTTTAGGAGTTGGTAAATCTTCTGGCATTGTACCACCATTCTTTGCTATTACATCCCTAATATTCTTACCAATGTTATAATGTGTTTGGTTCGCTTCTGATTCTGTCTTAATATTATCTTTTTTTAACTTCTGTTCAGTTTGAGATATTCTAAATAGATTAGCGATTAGTTCATCACTTCCCATATTATCTAAAATATCTTCTCTATATCTTAAACCTTTTCTTTTAGCAATATCATCAGCTGTTTCTCCATTATATAATCCTTTATAACCTGAGTTATGAAATTTATCAAAATTTTTTACACCAGATTTTTTAGCAGTTTGATTAAGTGAATAATTACCTTTTTTAGTTAGACTCCTTTGATAAAGTCTTTTTTCATCTTCTGTTAAAGAATTATAATCTCTTTCACTAAGTTCTTGTTTTCTAGTTTGAATAGCAAAATAAGTTTGTGCTAGAGCTATTACTTTTTTTCTAGAATCACCATTTTGAGCAATTAAATAGCAAGCATAACGTGTTAGTTTATAATCTTTAGAATTTCTTATGGCACCTGAACCTATTTGGACCATTTTGTCGGTGCCGACAAAATGGTCTAAAGTATTGATATTACTTTGTTCACAAGCCATTTTTGCCTTTTCAATAACGCCTTCAAATTTACGCCATTCTTT
>CAMMTE010000112.1:0-3882 GCA_946499755.1 uncultured Mycoplasmatota bacterium | reverse complement strand
GGAGTTGACCAGGAAGGTTGTCTTCCTAAGACCGCTTGGCCTCCGACTTTCTAGTAGAGGTGATTATCCTTTTGTTACTCTTACTTTTGGAGTAGATCCTGATAAGTTTGCAGTTATGATTACTAAGACTATATTAGATGTTCATAGAAGAGGACAAGGTAAGAAAGGATTTAAAAGACCGACTGTATTTCCTAAGTTAGTATTTTTATACGATAAGAAAATGCATGGGGAAGGTGGAGCTTTAAGAGATAGTTTTCTTACGGCGATTAAATGTAGTGAAAAGACAATGTATCCTGATTATTTATCTTTAAGTGGTGAAGGTTATGTTCCAGAGATGTATAAAAAATATAAAAGAATTGTTAGTCCAATGGGATGTCGTGCCTTTTTATCTCCTTGGTATGAAAAAGGGGGAATGGAGCCTGCTGATAAAAATGATAAACCTGTCTTTGTTGGTAGATTTAATATAGGGGCAATATCACTACATTTACCTATGATACTTGCTAAAGCAAGAGAAGAACAGAAAGACTTTTATGAAGTACTTGATTATTACTTAGAGATGATACGTAAAATACATATTAGAACTTATCGATATCTTGCTAAAAGGAAAGCTTCTACTAATCCTTTGGCATACTGTCAAGGGGGCTTTTATGGAGGTAATTTAAAGCCTGAAGAGTCAATTGAACCTATATTAAAGTCATCAACTGCATCTTTTGGTATTACGGCTTTAAATGAGTTACAAGTTCTATATAATGGTAAGAGTATTGTTGAAGATGGACAGTTTGCACTTGATGTCATGAAATATATTAATAAGAAGACTACAGAATTTAAAAAAGAAGATAATATTCTTTATGCTATATATGGAACACCAGCGGAAAGTTTATGTGGCTTACAGATAAAACAATTCCGTAAAAAATATGGAGTTATTCCTGGAGTTAGTTCAAGAGAATACGTCTCTAACAGCTTCCATTGTGGTGTTTGGGAAGATATTACAGGTATCGAAAAACAAGATTTAGAAGATAGGTTTTGGGAATTATTTAAAGGAGGACGTATTCAGTATGTACGTTATAACTTGAGTTATAATACTAAAGCGATGATTACTTATGTAGAAAGAGCGATGGATAAAGGCTTTTATGAAGGTGTTAATCTTTCCCTTGCTTACTGTAATAATTGTGGTCATGAAGAGTTAGATATGGATGTTTGTCCTAAATGTGGAAGTAGTGACTTAACAAAGATAGATAGAATGAATGGTTATCTTTCTTACTCTAGAGTTCATGGTGATACAATGCTTAGTAGTGCTAAGATGGCAGAGATATCTGAAAGGAAGTCTATGTGATGAAGTATCATAATATAACGAAAGCGGATATGTTAAATGGTGAAGGACTTAGAGTCGTTTTATGGGTATCAGGGTGTTCTCATCACTGTCATGCATGTCAAAATGCTATGACTTGGGATCCTAATGATGGCCTTCTGTTTGATGATGCTGCTAAAAAGGAAATATTTGATGAGTTAGAGAAGGACTGGTGTAGCGGTATTACTTTATCAGGAGGGGACCCTTTATTCTTAGGTAATCGTGATGCGATTTCTAAATTAGTTAAAGAGATTAGAGAAAAGTTTCCTAATAAAACTATTTGGCTTTATACTGGTTACACATGGGAAGAGTTGTTAGAACAGAAAGATAATGATAAAAACTTAGATACTATTTTAAATAATATAGATGTATTACTGGATGGGAGATTTGTATTAAGACTAGCATCAGAAAAAATACATTATGTAGGTAGTAGTAATCAGTGTATTATTGATGTTCCTCTTAGTCTAAAAAAGAATAAGAAGGTATTATATATAGATAATAGTAAAATATTAGAAGGAGTAGTGTAATGGAAGAAAGATTAAGAGAAGGATTTACACTTATTATGAGTGGAGAATATGAGGGTATTTCTGGAGGATACTTGAAGAGAGGAAATAATGGTATAGGGATGATTCCTGCTTGTCTGATAGGAGATGAAGAAAAAGTTTTAGAAGCTTTTCCTAAAGTATTAGAAACTATAAGGAGTAGTAAAATATTACAATTATATTCATCAGGTAATGATGTTGTGGGTATGATAGGCTCTAGACATTATGAAGGTCCTTATGCTGAAAAGGAATATTTAGAGGTTTTAAATGGAGTGCAGGATAATAGTGTTATTGGCGTTTTAACAGAGTTAAATACCCAACTATCTAAAAGTGAGAAAATGGTTAAGACTTATAAAAAAGCTTATAAGTTATATGGTAGTGATAAATATAAATTAGGGGAGGCTCGTGATGAAAAATAATTATCCTATAAAGTATGCAGTTATGCCTATTATAGAACAGACTGGTTGGTCTCCTGGTCTTAATGAGTTAGAAAGAGAATATGGGGTAGTATGTTATATAGTATCTAAATGTTATGTAGTCAGTAGGGAAGAAACATATAATGTGTATGGTAATATTGGGTGCAAATATAAAGTTGTTTTTCCTTATAAAAAGGATAATTTGCATAGATATTTATTAAGAGTAGAACCTAGTTATAATTGTTATGATAAGTGTAGTAACGCTACCACTGTAGATAAAGTCTTTGATAGCTTTGAAGAAGCGAGAGCGGATGCAGAAAAGAAAAATAAAAAAATAGTAAATAAAAAAATTTCTTTTTTACATTGTGATGATGATTTTTTGCAAAATGTTTCTCTACTTAGGAAAGAACAAGAAGAAAAAGTTAATAAGTATAGAAAAATAGAAAGAATGATGGAAAAAAATTCTAGTGATTTAGTGGTTAATGATAAAGTAAAAGAACAATCTATTATTTTTGAACGTAATAATAATTATAAGAAAAAAGATTGTTCGTTATATGATATGATATACCTTTATTTTGATGAAAATTTTATCGCTTATAATGTATCTTTAGAAGATTATAAGAAAATAGAAGAACAACTAAAGAATGGTGAAGAAGTAGATATTGATAGTATAAAGAAAAATTGCTTATTAATAAGTAGTTGTGATGATAAAAAAATGAAGGTTATTAACTATGATTCAAAGAATAAAAGTTGTTTCTATATAGAAGATGGTTGTTTGTATTATGATGGAAATATGGATTTTTCAATAGAATCTATTAGTGGTGATAACCTTGTTATTTATACAATGGAAACTTATAACGATGTAATTAATTCTTATATCATTGATTCTGTTATAAGTCGTGATATGCCAAAAAATAAAGATACAGAAAAAGTATTTAGAAAAAGAATTCAATTAAGATAGAAAGAAGGAGATTAGTTATGAAAACAAGAGGATTTGAAGTAGTAAAAGAATATGCCAATAAAGGGATTAATTTACCAGTTAGAAAGACAAAACATTCGGCTGCTTATGATATAGAAGCGGCAGAGGAAGTGGTTTTACCTAGCTTTCAAAAAGGAATGAAGCCAACTTTAATTCCAACAGGTCTTAAAGCTTATATGCAAAGTGATGAGGTTTTGTTAATTGTTCCAAGAAGTTCTGGACCTAAAAAGCAAGGGATTAGTTTTCCACATAATGTGGGAGTAATTGATTCTGATTATTATAATAATCCTGATAATGAAGGACATATTTTTGTACAGTGTATAAATTTAAAAGATGAAGATGTAGTAATAAAAAAAGGAGAGGCAGTGGCACAAGCGATATTCCAAAAATATCTAACGGTAGATGATGATAATGCAGAGGGGATGAGGACTGGAGGATTTGGTTCTACTGATAGGAAGGATAGATAATAATGGCTAAATTTCATTTTAGATATGGAGCGATGAATGCAGGAAAATCTACTATTCTTTTACAAACTGCTTATAATTATGAAGAAAAGGAGAAAAATATAGTACTTTTAAAGCCTAGAGTTGATACTAA
>CAMMTE010000111.1:0-3903 GCA_946499755.1 uncultured Mycoplasmatota bacterium | reverse complement strand
TTTATAGATAGCAATTAAGATATTAGGAATTTTAACAATAAAGTTTTTAGATATTTCATCTAGTGTTGTTAAGTTAGTTGATTTTAGTACTGTAAAAAGAGAGTCTATAAAGATTTCTCTTTCTTTTTTAGAAAGACTGCTTAAAAAGTCATTTATAACTTTATTAGTATATGTTATACCATCTGATAGTTCTTTTAAGATTATGAAGTTATTATCTTTAACTAACCAAGAGAAAGGGTCATGTTCTAATATACCTTTTTCACTGCTTTTAATTATTTTATACTTTTCATTAGTATATAAAAGCATTCCTATAATAGATGATGATGGTACTACTTTTTCTATTTTGTCTTTAATATTTTGATAATTTGAAGTAGTTAAAAATTCTTTAATAAAGCCTGGGCCATCGTGAGAATATATTTTTATTATTCTAGAAGATAGATTTTTATTTAAATTACATCCTGCATATACTGCTAGATTTCCTCCTTTAGAGTGACCTCCTATATAAAAGTTTCTTGGTATTAGTCTAGTTATCTTTTCTACATAATTTAAAGCTTCTTTTTGGGCTGGTACTGGTAACATAAAGGCCATATTAAAGTCTTCTTTCCAACCAGTAAGTGTTGAATCAGTTCCCCTAAAAGATATGTACATAGTATTATTAGGAAGTAAGAAAGTAACGGCAGAAAATTGTTTTTCTTCTAAGTCGTTTGTATCTTCTATAGGAAAACACACTTCTATTTCCTTAAATCTTTTACTTGCTATTACTCTTTTTATAAACTCTTTATTTTTAGATATTTTTGTAGTCTTATTTATATCTAAGTGTTTTAATTTAATTTTTTTAGTTGGAAAATGTAAATATGATAGATATGATAGTATTAGATTATCTACATCATTAAAAGGCTCATTAAAAAAAGATTTATTATTTGTTTCTAAATAATTTAAAAAGTTTTCCAAAATTACTCCTTTCTTTCATAATATTTATTTTTATGAATAATATTTATTAGAATATTAGAAAAGGTGATGGTTATGGAAAAGACAGAAATTATTAAGAATATTGCTTTAAGAAGTGGTGGTGATATATATTTAGGAGTAGTTGGGGCAGTTAGAACAGGGAAAAGTACTTTTATTAAGAGAATGGTAGAGACTTTAGTTGTTCCTTATATTGAGGACGAATATGAGAAGAAAAGAACACTTGATGAAATTCCTCAAAGTGCTCAGGGTAAAACAATTATGACGACAGAACCTAAGTTTATTCCTAATCATGCAGCGAAAGTTAATATAGATGATTTCAGTTGTAATATTAGACTTGTTGATTGTGTTGGTTATGTTATACCTAATGCTAAAGGTGCAAGTGATGATGAAGGCCCTAGAATGGTTAAGACACCTTGGTATGATGAAGAAATTCCTTTTGTAGAGGCTGCAGAAGTTGGAACTGAAAAAGTTATTAAAGATCATTCTACGATTGGTATTGTTATAACTACTGATGGATCTATCGGGGAGTTTAATAGAAGTGATTATTTAGAGGCAGAAGAGAGAGTAATTGAAGAGTTAAAAGCAATTGGTAAACCTTTTATTGTTATACTTAATACAACACATCCTACTTTGCCTGAAACTGAAAGATTAGCTGAATCTTTAAAAGAAACTTATGATGTTCCTGTTTTACCTATTAATGTTGAAGCGATGAATGAAAGAGAAATGACTAGTATTTTAAGAGAGGCTTTATATGAATTTCCTGTTTTAGAGGTTAAAGTTAATATGCCTGAATGGATTGCTATTTTAAATTCTAATAACCCTATTAAACGTAAGTATATAGATGTAATTAGAGAAAGTGTAATGGAAGTTGATAAGTTAAGAGATATAGAAAAGATTACTGATCACTTTAGAAGTAATGATGTAATTGAAAAAGCTTATATATCAGATGTTTCTCCTGCTACAGGTATTGTTACTATTAACTTAGAAGCTCCTAGTTCTTTATATAGTGATGTTTTAAGAGATATTATTAAAATAGATGTTACTAGTAAAGCTGGATTATTATCATTATTTCAAGATTATGAAGAAGCTAAGAGTGAATATGATCAGATAAAATATGCTTTAAAAATGGTAAAACAAACTGGTTATGGTGTGGCTACTCCAAGACTTAATGATATGAAGTTAGATACTCCTGAGATTATTAAACAAGGTCCAAGATATGGTATTAAACTTAAAGCAGTTGCCCCTTCTATTCATATGATTAGAGTTGATGTTAATTCTACTTTTGAACCTATTATTGGTAGTGAAGTACAAAGTAAAGAGTTAATTGATTACTTAATGAGAGATTATGAAAATAATCCTAGTGAAATATGGAAAAGCGAAATATTTGGTAGAAGTTTAGATAATATTGTTCAAGAAGGAATACAAGCAAAGATTAATTCTATGCCAGATAATATTAGATATAAGTTACAACAAACTTTAACTAAAGTAGTTAATAAAGGTTCTAATAATATGATTGCTATAGTTCTCTAAGGAGAACTTTTTTCATTTATTATTAATTTAGAATGTTCTATTAGTTTTAGATATTCTTTATAAGTGATATTATCTATATCAATCTTTTTAGGATAAGTAGGAAAGTCTAAGTTATCTAATAGTTCTAAATGTATTTTTATTTTATCTTTTATAATAATTCTTAAATCTATTTCTTCGGAAAAATCAAAACTATCTATTTTTTCTATTAAGAGAATTGTACCTATAATTTTTTTATTATAAACTCTTACTTCATAGTAACCTGGTTCTAGTAAGTTATATTTTTTATTATAGTTTAAAAATATATTTTTAATTTTATTAATAGTCATTTCTTTATTATCCGTTGTTAAATTAATTGGTATTATAAGATATATTAAGTTATCATTTTTAATAATTAATTTCACAAAACTTCACCTATTATAGGGTATGAAAAAAGACTTAAATCGTGTCGATGATTAAGTCTTCTAATTTCTTTAATACTTCATTTCTTCCTTCTTTAGTAATACTTGAAAAGACTATTAAGTCATCTCCCATTACTAAATCTAGAGTATCTGTTATTTGTTTTTTACATTTTTCTTTTTTACTAGTTCCTATTTTATCTGCTTTAGTAGCGACTATAGTAACTGGTAGATTATAATATTTTAAGAAGTTATACATTAAAACATCATCTTCAGTTGGTTTATGACGAAAATCAATAATCATAAAGACTCTTTTTAACTCTTTTCTTGTCTCTAAGTATTCTTCTATCATTTTACCAAATTTAGCTCGTGTTTTTTTACTAGTTTCAGCATAACCATAACCAGGTACATCGATTAAGTAAAAGTCATCATTTACTAAATAGAAGTTTAATGTTTGTGTTTTTCCAGGGTGAGATGAGGTTCTAGCAAGATTTTTTCTTCCTAAAAGTGTATTAATAAAACTACTTTTACCAACATTACTACGTCCTACTAAAAGGAATTCATTTTTTAAATCGGTTGGATATTGACTACGACGAGTAGCCATTATTTTAAGTTCTGATTTAGTTATTTTCATCTTTACTCATCTCTTTCTTTAAATAAATTTCGGTAGCATAATCTATATCTGATATTAAACTTTCTGCTTCTTCTAGAGTAGATAGTCTAGCACCACTAGCCATAGTATGTCCACCACCATTATATTTTTCGGCTATTTTATTGATAGCAGGTCCTCTACTTCTAATATTTACACGAACGTTATTGTTTTTAACATCTTCAGTTACAATTATCCAGACTAAAACTTCATCTATAAAGTTAAAGTTATTAATCATATTACCTGCTGAGGCACTATCAGCTTTAAATTTAGTAATGATATCATTAGTTAAAATGATATAGGCAACACCATTTTCTGTTACTTTCATATTTAAAGAGATATATCCTTCAAGTCTTACTT
>CAMMTE010000110.1:0-3969 GCA_946499755.1 uncultured Mycoplasmatota bacterium | reverse complement strand
GGTAATGCAGTATCTTCCTATACTTATGATGAAATAGAGATAAAAAAGTAAAGGAGATTTTATATGAAACCATATATGAATGTAGATCAATCAATTTATGACTATGCTAAAGAGTCAACAGAAAATTACAATAATAAGCATTATGCTTATGAATATTTTGGAAAGAATATTACTTATTCTTCTGCTAAAGAAGAAATTGAAAATGCTGCTAAGATATTTAGAAAAAATGGCGCAAAAAAAGGGGATGTCATTGCAGTTATATCACCACTTTTTCCGGAGGTAGTTGCATCATTTTACGGAGCAAGTAAAAATGGTACTACTTTTTTCCCAATTGATCCAAGAACGAATCCATCAAGAATAGCTGATTTTTTAAACCTAGCTGAAGTAAAGCAGGCAGTTATGTTAGATCAAGCCTTTGGAAAGGTTGATAAAATAATTGATCAAACCAAATTAGAACATGTTAGTGTTATTAGTCCAATTGATTCTATGAAGTTTATTCTTGGAAAAGTATTTCGGTATGATCAATTAAAGAAAACAGATGCTTATTATAAACTAAAAGAAAAGTTACAATCTTTAAAAAAAGAAGATGAACTTGAAGAAATAATTGTTAATGAATTACTTGAAGAGTATGAGAAAAAAGAAAAGTATGATAGCTTAACTTTTAAAGATAAACAGTTTGTTAAAAACTTAAAAGCTTATGCCAAATTAAAGGATACAGCACTTAAAAACTTATATTATTCAAAAAAGTCACGTATAGGATATGTTAATTGGAAAGATGAGAAGAAACAAATTGTAGATGTTGATGACTTTGAGTCTATTTATGATAAAGATATTCCAGCTAGTATAACATTAACAAGTGGTACTACTGGTAAGCCTAAAGCTGTTCCTACTAGTAGTAGAAGTTATAATGTTAAAGTAAGAGATTATTATTATGATACTACTATGCCTATAGAAGCAGGAGATAGAATGCTAAGTATGCCACCATTTATTATGTATGGAGAGACATTTATGCATATGGCTTATTGTAGAGGTATACAAAATGTTGTTATTCCAGATATAACTGCCTATAAATATGGTGATGTTGTTTTAAAGAAAAAGATAAACCATCTAGTTGGTGTTCCTTCTCAAATGTTATGCTTTGACGAAGATGAAAGATTAGACACGCCACCTAAATATATTAAAAGTGTTTCAGTTGGTGGTACTAAGATGCTCTTAAGTCATGAAAGAAAGATTAACGCACATCTAGAGAAAATAGGTTTAAAGGTAACTCAAGGGTATTCATTAAGTGAATTGACCCCAGCTTCATATACCAATATGCCTGGTCATATAAAAGAACAAAGCGTTGGTATTGCAATTGGTGATACTAAAGGTCTTGTTGTTGATGATAAAACTTTTGAAATACTAGGACCTAATCAAAAAGGACTATTATTTGTAAATAGTGAAACTCAGTTTGATGGCTATTATAAAAATGAAGAGGCAACTAAAGGCATGTTTAAATATTTTGATGGATTGAAATATGTTAATACTGGTGATTATGCTTATTATGATGAGGATGGTTATTACTTTATATTAGATAGAAAAAAAGAAATGATTATTAGACCTGATGGACATAATGTATTTCCATCTGAACTAGAAGAAATAATATCTTCACACTATGCAGTAAAAGATTGCGCTGTTACTGGTATTCCTTATCCTAATTATGAAGAACCACAAGGAGAGTATCCAAGAGCTCATGTTGTATTAGAAGATGAATATAAAGATAGTAAGGACAGAATTGAAATCGAATTAAAAGAATTATGTAGTGCTAACCTTCCTGAAAGGGATGTTGCTTATGATTATAGATTTGATGATACTTTACCTTTAACACCTGTTCTAAAAGTAGATAAGGAAAAGTTAAAAGAAATAGATAGAGATGAGTTATCAGATTCAAAAAAGTTTGTTAAAAAGTAGGCGATACCTACTTTTTTGTTTGCTACTATCTTATTAGAGTGGTATAATCTATATTGAAGATAGTAACGGAGGTATTGTAATAATGAGTATTGGTTTTACTTTTTCTGCTTGTAGTTTATTTTATAGTATTTTATTAACGACTGTATTCTTTTCTAAAAAAAGATTAGCTACTTTAGAGAACAAAATATATGGAGTAATGATTATAGCAAATTTAATAGGTATTATTTTAGCTTTGTTATCATATTTCTTTATAGGTATTAATGATGTTTTGCCAATTGCTAATGCTATAGTTTCAAAATCTTTAATAGTTTATTATTTAGTTTACATGGTAACATTTACTGCCTATATTTATGTTATTTCTAATAAAGTTTCTTTTGATAATATTTCTAAAAAAGATATTACTGTAGCTAAAATCTTTGGTATCTTTAGTTCTATCGTTTTGTTTTTAATTTTAGTATTACCTCTATATTATCATAACGAAAACAATGTTATTTTCTCTTATGGTCCAAGTGCAAATGTTATGTATGTTGTTTCAGGAATTGCTATTTTCTTATGGCTAATTATGATGATTAAAAACTATAAAGAAATTAAAAGTAAGAAATATTTACCAATCTTTTCTTTTATAAGTATAGGTACTGTAGTTATGATAATTCAAAAGTTAAATCCAGGTGTGTTACTTATGACTTCTATGGAAACTTTTGTAACTTTCTTAATGTACTTTACAATAGAAAATCCTGATATAAAACTTATCGCTGAATTAAACATTGCTAAAACACAAGCAGAGAAAGCTAATAATGCAAAGACTGATTTCTTATCTAATATGTCTCATGAAATTAGAACACCTCTTAATGCCATTACTGGTTTTGCAGAAGCTTTAAAAGATGAAAAAGATTTACCAGAAAGAGCAAGAGATGATGTTAATGATATTTTGATGGCAAGTGAGAGTTTACTTGAAATAGTTAATGGTGTTTTAGATATATCTAAAATTGAAGCAAACAAGTTAGAAATAATTAATAATAATTATAACCCATATAAGATGTTTAATGACTTAACTACTTTGACTAAAGTAAGAATAGGTGAAAAACCAATTGAATTAATCGTTAAAATAGATGAGACTATTCCAAAAGTATTATATGGAGATCATACAAGAGTAAAACAAGTAATACTTAATATTTTAACTAATGCTGCAAAGTATACTAAAGAAGGACATATTATATTTAAAGTTGATTCTTTAATTAAAGGCGATATTTGTAGACTTATAGTATCAGTTGAAGATACTGGTATTGGAATAAAACGTGATAAGATTGATAAATTATTTGATAAGTTTGAACGTCTTGATGAAGACCATAATACTACAATTGAAGGAACTGGACTTGGACTTGCAATTACTAAGAAGTTAGTACAACTTATGCACGGACAATTAATAGTTCAAAGTGTCTATGGTAAAGGAAGTAAATTCACTGTATCAATTGATCAAAAAATCGCTCCATCTGATGTAAAACTTGAAGATACAATGGAAGTAAGTAGAGAAGAACTTACAAAAGATGAGGATGTTATTGGTAAAAGTGTTCTTGTAGTTGATGATAATAAATTAAATATTAAAGTTGCTACTAGACTTTTAGAAGAGTATGGAATAACAGTAGATAGTTGTATGAGTGGTGCTGAATGTTTAGAAAAAGTTAAAGTTATTAAGTATGATTTAATCTTTATGGATGATATGATGCCTAGAATGAGTGGAACAGAAACATTTCATAAACTAAAAGAGGATCCTAACTTTAATACACCTGTAGTAGTTTTAACTGCTAATGCAATTGCTGGTATGGAAGAGAAATATATAAGTGAAGGGTTTAATAGTTACCTTGCAAAGCCTATTGAACGTAAAGCCCTTGATAACATTATAAATAAGTATTTGAATAATCAATAATTTGTGCTATACCTTGACTTTGACAGTAAAAATGAGGAATCCCTTATTCTATATAGGTTTCCTCATTTTTTAATTGTTGTATATCCGAGCTTATT
>CAMMTE010000109.1:0-4025 GCA_946499755.1 uncultured Mycoplasmatota bacterium | reverse complement strand
CTAGAATTATTAAA
Source organism: uncultured Mycoplasmatota bacterium (assembly GCA_946499755.1). Taxonomy (GTDB): domain Bacteria; phylum Bacillota_I; class Bacilli_A; order RF39; family UBA660; genus Onthousia. The sequence continues at coordinate 4,011 of CAMMTE010000109.1, read as the reverse complement.
GCATGCTCAAGGTTATATTGAAAAAATGGCTAATGGTATTAACCCTTTAACAGGAGAAATTACTCCAAGTAATGATATGATAAATAATGTAAAAATATCTAGATGTCTATTCTACGTTAATGACATTTTAAAAGAAGTAATTGCAAATGGTGGAGTTAACAAAAATAAAGCAAAAAAAATTCCATTTAATTTAACATTAGAAGAATTAAGTAAATATGAATATACCGGAAATTTAGCAATTACAAAAGTAGTACAAAAGATTAATGCTTTAAGAAAAAATGAAAATATGGAAAAACTAAAAGTTTCTGAAATGTGTAATTGGTTAATAAAAATAGGTCTATTACAAGTAATAGAAGAAAATGGCCATAAGCTAAAAAGACCTACAGAAAAAGGTCAAAATATGGGAATGGCAATTGAACATGTAGTTAATGAATTTAGAGAATATGATCTAGTTTCATATAGTGAAGATGTACAAAAATATATAATTACGAATTTTAAGAGTTTAGTAGAATTTATTAATAAGTAATAACTAGATAGTCTTAGAAGAATCAAGGCTATCATTTTTATTATAAATAATATTCCATATCTTCTCTGGAATAAGTACTGCTTTCATATGAGCAAGTTTTCCATCAGGATTCACCTTTACATCAATAATCTTTGAAAGACTACCTTTATTAATTAAATATTCACTTTGTACTTTAGAATAACTTAAATCATCATTAATTAAAGGTATACCATCATTTGATTCTTCTGGTATTAAATACTCTATTTCTATATTGCAAAACTCATGATATTCTAACTCCCTATTAAAAAAACTTTTATCTCTTACTAAAGAAGTACTAGTAAAACCACTTTCATAATAATATTTATTTTCTAAATTCTTTAAATCTTCTAATGAACTTATTCCATAATCTTTAAAACTATCTAAAGAAACACCTCTATAAGTCTTAATATTTGAAGAAAGAGTAGGTGACCTTTCTATACATTCACTTAAATTATCAGCATAATCTAAATATTTATTTTTCTTCTCATCAGTTAATAATCCATTAGTATCATAATTCCAAACTCCTCTTAAAACAGAATTAAAACGTCTAAAAGCAATACCAGTATATGCTCTAATATTATCAATATCACTTCTAGAATTATTATTATAAAAGTCTGCTAAATAGTCTACAAAAAATGCACTTACTTCTTCTAAAAAAGAAAATTCAACAAAATTTCTCTTACTAACATCATTAACAAAAGTATCAAGTTCTGTTTGTTTATCAATGCCAATATATTTTAAAATTAAGTTTACTGTTTTATTTCCTTCCATAATACCTACATCTCTTTTCTAAATACATTAGTATCTCTAATAACAAAACCAGTCTTTAAATATAAGTGATTTGCCACTTCTCTAGAAGACCTAGAAGTTAATTCTATATAACTAATGTTATCATCTTTTGCCATATTAAAAATAAATTCTAACAATTTAGTTGCAATACCAGCATTTTGATAATTACTATCAACACAAACATAAGAAAGAAAATAATAATAACTATTTTTAAAAGGGTTATTTAACTTATCAATTCTAATATAACCAACTATTTTTTTATTAAGCAAAGCAACTATTCCAAAACTATTAAGATTATCATCAATACTTTTTATATTATCACTAATATTAAAGTTATCCTTTAATAGTTTTATAACTTCATTAAAATCATCATTAACATATTTTCTAATAATTAAATTATCCATAAACTTCCTCCAAACTATCTTTTCTAATGTAATTATACCAATTATTTACAGAAAACTACAAAAAAAATAATATTTTCCTGTATAATATAAATGGAGGTATGTTTATGGTAAAAATAAAAAACAACTATATAAAAACAATTTTATCTTATATTGTAATTATTTTAGGGGCCATGCTAGCAGCATATTCATTAGATACATTTCTAATCCCTAATAATATTCTAGATGGGGGAGTAACAGGTATTTCTATCATTGTTTCTAAAGTATTTTCTATACCGATGAGTTTACTTGTTATTCTTATTAATATCCCTTTTGTTTATATAGGATATCGTAATTTAGGAAAAAGTTTCTTAATGAGAACAATAGTTAGTATGTTAACATTTTCTCTTGCTCTTAGTTTCTTTGAGTCATTACATGAAGTTACAGATGAAATATTACTTGCCACAATCTTTGGTGGAGTCTTATTAGGAATAGGAGTAGGACTAGTTATAAGATTTGGAGCTTGTGTTGATGGAACAGAATCAGTTGCCCTTGTTATAAGTAAGAAAACATCTTTATCAGTAGGGCAAATAGTAATGATATTTAACTTTGTTATTTATAGTATTGCCGCTCTAACCTTTGGAATAGATAGAGCCCTTTATTCAGTCTTAACTTACTTTATAACTTATAAAGTAATAGACCTTGTCTCAGAAGGCTTAGAACAAGCGAAAGCGGCTTTAATTGTTACAGAAAAGGGAACAGATATGGCTAATGAGATATATAAAAGACTTGGAAGAACTGTAACTAAAATAAATGGTAGTGGTCTTTTATCAGGAGAAAAAGAAGTAATGTATTGTGTCTTAACAAGAATAGAAGTCTTTGAACTTAAAAAGATTGCTAATGAAATGGATGAGAGTGCTTTTATAACAATATTAGATGTCTCTGATATTATAGGTAATCATATAAAATCTACTAAAAGATTAAAAAGTAAAAAGAATACTACCAAAATAAAAGAAGTATAATCTTTATCATAAAATACATATAGTTAAAGTGTAAGGAGTTGATACTTTGACTATATATACAGTACAGCATGGTGATACCCTTTATGCTATTGCTAGAAAATTTGGTACAACAGTAAGAGATATAACTGATTTGAATGGCTTATCTAATGTAAATCGTTTAATGATAGGACAAGCCTTAGTAATACCAACAACTATAAAGCCTGGTATTCTAGTAAATGGTTATGCCTATCCAACTATTAGTGATACAACTCTAGCCTTAACACTACCTAGTTTAACTTTTATAAGTATCTTTAGTTATCAAGTAACTAGTGATGGTAATTTAAAACAGATAAATGATAATAGAGTAATAACAGCTGCGAAAGATACTAATACACTACCTATGTTAGTTATGACCAATATAGGTTCTACTGGTAGATTTGAAAGTGACCTAGCTCATGCAATTTTATCAAATGAAGCCGTTCAAGAGAGATTAATTAATAATTTAGTTACTACTCTTAGAAACAAAGGTTATGCTGGAGTAGATATTGATTTTGAATATGTATATCCTATGGATAGAGAGTTATATAATAGCTTTTTAGAAAAAGTTGTAACAAGATTACGTGAAGAAGAGTTTATCATTACAACCGCTCTTGCTCCTAAAGTAAGAGCAAATCAAGTAGGAACATTATATGAAGCTCATGATTATGCTACTCATGGAAGACTAGCAGACCATGTTATTATAATGACTTATGAATGGGGCTATACTTATGGACCACCTATGGCCGTCGCTCCTATTAATCAAGTAGAAAGAGTAATACAGTATGCTGTTACCGAAATACCTAGTAAAAAGATTTTAATGGGTATACCAAATTATGGTTACGACTGGACTTTGCCTTATGAACAAGGTAGACCTGCTAAATCGATATCTAATACTAATGCTGTTGCCTTAGCAGCGGAAAAAGGGGTAGAAATCCAGTTTGACCCTGTAGCAAAAGCTCCATACTTCTATTATAAAGATGAAAGTGGCACTCTACATATCGTTTGGTTTGAAGATGCTAGAAGTATAAAAGCAAAATTAGATCTTGTTACTAAATATAACTTAGGTGGTATTTCTGTTTGGACAATCATGAATTATTTTCCACAGATGTATGCTGTTTTGAATAGTAACTTTAAAGTAGAAAAAGGATAGAAATATCCTTTTCTTATATAAAAAAACTCTCATATAGAGAGTTAATAATCTAACTGGTCGGGAAGACAGGATTTGAACCTGCAACCCCTTGGTCCCAAACCAAGTGCT
>CAMMTE010000108.1:0-4113 GCA_946499755.1 uncultured Mycoplasmatota bacterium | reverse complement strand
TCTACTACATGTCTATTACTACTTATTTTAACAATTTGTCCTTGCATATTACTCCTCTAAATCACTAGATGTAGTGCTATCATCTTTAGTATTAGTATCATCTTTTGCTTGTTCAGTTGGTTCACTATTATCAACAGGTGCTACATATTTACCTATTGTAATAGTAACACTATCGTTATTTTTAACAGTAGAACCATTAGGACGTGATTGGGTAATAACTTTACCATTCATATTTATATCTGTTACATCTTGATAATTAGTAGTAACTGATACACAAGCATTATTAGCCCAACTAGTTACAACATCTTCTGTCTTTAAATACCAATCAGGGAAAGTAATATCTTCTAAAGTAGTTAAAGTAATCTCATCTCCACTTTCTACTTCACTACCTTCATCAAGCGATTGAGAAATAACAAGATTTTGTCCAATCACAGAACAAGTAGTAGAATCTGGTGCAATACGTTGTACTGTAACTTCAAGACCCATATCTTCTAAAAGTGAAGTTGCTTCATCAACATCCATATTTACATAATTTTCAAGAGTATATTTCTTTGATCCTGTCGATTTATATAAAGTTATACTAGTACCCTCTTTTACTGTACTACCACTTCTAGGATCAGTCCTTACAATTCTATTTTCTTTTACATCATCACTACTTACTTCTTTTACTTTACTATTAACTTTAAGACCCGCATCTTCTAATTCGCTTGTCGCCTTTTTTACAGTCATACCACTAACATCAGGCACTTCAACATCAGCATCACGAGTTAATGCTGGAATTATAAAGAAAACAGAAATTAAAGCAAGAACTATTACACCAGCAATTATTGATAAAGCAATTATTAATTTATTAGACTTTTTAGTTTTCTCATCAGTAATAGGTGTTGCAATACCTTCTTCATCACTAATTGGCTCCATTATTTTAGTAGTCTCATCCACCTCATTTTCAGGATAAGGATAAACATATGGAGGTTCATTTATTCTATCATCATTTAAAGCTGTTAATAAATCATTATGCATACTCTTAGCATCATCATATCTATTTTTTGGATTTTTAGCAGTTGCTTTCAAAATAATGTTTTCAATACTCTGAGGTATATCATTATTTAATTTATGAACATCAGGTAGTGGTTCTTTCATCTGTTTTAGGGCAATTTCAACTGCACTATCTCCTTTGAAAGGAAGTTCTCCTGTTAATAATTCATAGAAAATAATACCCATTGAATAAATATCACTTTTAATAGTAGCACCTTTCCCAGCTGCTTGTTCAGGTGGAAGATAATGAACAGAACCCATAACTGAATTAGTTTGAGTTAATTGAGTTGAATTTAAGGCCATTGCAATACCAAAGTCTGTTATTTTAATTTGTCCATCATCTTGAATCATAATATTCTGTGGTTTTAAATCACGATGAACAATATATGAATCATGAGCATGAGCCATACCATCTGTAAGTTGTAACATAATATCTATCGCTTCTGATAATGTTAAACTACCACGTTTTTTAAGTAATTGTTTTAAAGTCTTACCTTCAACATATTCCATTACGATATAATATAGCCCATCATCTTCTCCAACATCATACATAGCGACTATATTAGGATGAGAAAGACTTGAAGCTGATAAGGCTTCACGTTGAAAACGCCTAACAAACTTCTCATCATTTGCTAAATCTCCTCTTAACACTTTAATAGCTACATTTCTATCAAGAATAGTATCATAAGCAAGATAAACATTAGCCATACCACCTTCGCCAATTGATTTAATTATTTCATAACGATCATTAATTTTTTGCCCCTTTGTAACCATTATTCTTCACCTTCTCCTAAAATTAAGTATGCTACTGAAATATTATCAGTTCCACCTCTATTATTAGCTTTCCTAATTAATTTAATTACTTTATCTTCAATATCTCCATCACTATTTAAAGTCTTCTCAATCGCTTCTTCATCAACCATATTAGTAAGACCATCACTAGATAAAAGTATTGCATCTATTTCCATATCACAATCAAAAATATCTATATCTATAGGATCATTCGCTCCCAAAGCTTTCATTAAAACATTCTTCTTAGGATGATCTTTCGCTTCTTCCTTAGTTAATTCCCCAGCAGATACTAATAGATTAACTAATGTATGATCATATGTAACTTTATGAAGTTTTTTATCTTTCATCACAAATCCTGAAGAATCTCCAATATTACCAAATAAAATATAATCTTTAGTAACTATTGCCGTAACAAGAGTAGTTCCCATTCCTTTACTTTCAGGATGAGTTTTCTCATGTCTAAATATACTATCATTTATCTCATTAACACTATCTCTTAAAAAATTAACAGCATCTAACTTACTCATATTATGAAATTTCTCATTAAATTCACGAGATAAATGCGTAATAGCGATAGACGATGCTACTTCTCCTGCAGAATGTCCTCCCATACCATCTGCAATAGCCATCAAAACATCTCCATCACTATTATGTACTATCAATACGCTATCTTCATTATGGTCTCTAACTTTACCTGCATCTGTTAAATAAAAAGATTTCATATTTCCTCCTTCTTACTTCTAAGCTGTCCACAAGCAGCACTAATAGTACCACCAAATTCCCGCCTAATCGTAACTGTAACATTATTTTTCTTTAGTATATCATAAAACTTAGCAATTGTTAAAGGTTTACTTCGTCTATACTGTAAAGCGTCTGTTTCATTATAAGGTATTAAATTAACATATGAGTTTATTTCTTTTAATAAATGTACTAATTCTAAAGCATTTTCTTTACTATCATTAACCCCATCTAACATAATGTATTCAAATGTTACTCGTCTATTAGTCTTCTCTAAATATATCTTAATAGCATTTATCAAATCTTTTAAAGGATATACTTTAGCAATAGGCATAATCTCACATCTTAATTTATCATTAGGTGCATGTAAACTAATAGCAAGATTTACTTGATAAGGGAAATTAGCAAATTCTAATATTTTAGGAACAAGTCCACAAGTAGATACGGTTATATGTCTTGCCCCTATATTAAGACCTTTAGGATGATTAATTATTTTTATAAAGTTACATATATTATCATAATTATCAAAAGGTTCTCCTATTCCCATAATAACAACATGACTAATTCTTAGTTTACTTTCAGCCTCTACTTGAAGTATCTGTTCCACCATTTCTCCAACTTTTAAATTTCTAACTTTCTTACGTCTACCTGATTCACAAAACTTACACCCCATATTACAACCAACTTGACTAGAAATACACAAACTATTACCATAATCATGATTCATTAAAACTGCTTCTATATGTTCACCATCGCTAAGTTTAAATAAATACTTCCTAACATCTTTCGCTTTTTCAACTGCAACTATATCTATATTAGAAATAATAAAATCTTTTTTTAATCTTTCTCTAACTTCTTTCTTTATATTACTAGCATCATCAAAAGAAGTTATTTTTTTATTATAAAACCAAGAAAAAACTTCTGTTGCATAAAACTTTTTATCATTATTTTGTAAAAAGTATTCACTTAACTCTTCTATTGTTAAATCATAAATACTCATAACCCACCTCTACTAACAATTGTACTATATTTTTTAAATAAATACATCAAAAAAATAATAATAAAGCTATCAATTTTGTAATATTTAAAAGAAAGAAACAATTAAGCTTCTTTCTTTAGTTCTTCTAACTCTTCTATACTTAATCCAGTATTTTTAGATACTACTTCTATAGGTATACCATCTTTAAGAAAATTTTTAGAAATTTCTATTTTTTCTGACTTAACACCAGCATCATAACCATCATCATATCCATCAAGTCTTGCTGAATTTATTTCTTTTCTTCTAACTAATTCTACATTATAATCTGTTCTAAACTTATCATCTTCATTTAGTCTTTCTAGCTTATCCACAATATATAACGCCTCCTCATTACCATTTGCAATCTCTCTCATCTCTTCATATGAACTTGCTATCATCAGCGCTGCAAATGTTTCTTCTTCGTTACTTCCATTATATCTTACATTTTTTAGACTTTCAAGATAAATGTTATGTATTTATCAACCACCCTGCACTGAAAGTACAGGGTTTGATGTGAGGACTGGAACTCC
>CAMMTE010000107.1:0-4140 GCA_946499755.1 uncultured Mycoplasmatota bacterium | reverse complement strand
TATGAGTAAAATAAGAATATTTAGTCTTGGTGGACTAAATGAAAATGGCAAGAATATGTATGTTGTTGAAGTAGATAAAAATATATATGTATTTGATGCTGGATTAAAATTTGATAATGAAAAAAATCTTGGAATAGATTATATTATTCCTAACTTTGATTATTTGATTAAAAATAGAAAAAGAGTTAAGGGAATCTTTTTAAGTCATGGTCATGATGGTAATATGGGCGCGGTTCCTGATATATTAAAAAGTATTCCTGAAGTTAATATATATGGAGCTAAATTAACACTTGAGATATTAAAACAAGATTTAGATCCTGTTACTATTAAGAAAAGTCATTTAATTGAGATAAGACCTCATAAAAAACTTGAATTTGGTAAAGAGAGTATTTTTCCTATTAGTATGACTCCTTCTATACCTGATGCTTTATGTTATGTTTTATATACTAAAGATGGAGCGATAGTATATACCGGGGACTTTACATTTGATCATACAGAGACAGGTATTTATAAAACAGATATAGGTAAACTTGCTTATGTTGGCAAACAAGGAGTACTTTGTCTACTTGCAGAATCTATGTATGCAGAGCGAGATGGTTATACTAGTCCTAGTAATAGAGTAAGTGATTTTATTAGAAATGTTTTAAATAGAAATAGAGGAAGAATAATTGCTACTGTTTTTCCAGCTCATTTCTATCGTATACAAGAGATATTTGATGAGGTTAGTAAGACGCATAGAAAAATAGTTTTTATGGGACATTCTTTACAAAATACTATTAATTATGCTTTAGATAATAAATATTTAACTATAGATAAAAGAGTTATTGGTGATTTATCTAATTTAAATGATAAAGATGTTGTAGTATTAATATCTGATGAGAAAGAAAAACCTTTTGCAAACTTAGAAAGAGTAATTAAAGGTTATGATAAGTTTATTAAACTTAATACTAATGATACTATATTTATAACAGAACCTGCTTATGAGGGAATAGAAAAACGTCTTTCTATGGTTATGGATGAGATTGCTATGTTAGGGGTTAATGCTATTAGTTTATCTAGTAAGAAACATTTATTACATCATGCTTCACGTGAAGATTTATCTTTATTAATTAATTTAATGCAACCTAAATATTATTTTCCAGTAAAAGGAGAATATCGTAATCAATATGCTAATGCAGAAGTAGCAGAGAATTTAGGAATACCAAAAGATAATATTATTTTAAAACAGAATGGAGATGTTGTTACTTTTATTAAGGGTAATTTAGTAAATACTAATGAACATATACCTGTAGATGAATTATTAATAGATGGTAAAAGTAATGATGATATAGGTGATTTAGTTTTAAAAGATAGAGAGATGTTAGGAGAAAATGGTATTGTAATAGTTAGTTGTACTTTAGATAAAGAAAGTAAGAAGATATTATCAGGGCCTGAAGTATTAACAAGAGGATTTATCTATGTTAAAGATAATTTAGATTTGATAGATGAGATTAAGAGTATGTCTTTAGAAATAATAGAAGATAATATTAAAGAAGGATCTAAGAGAGTAGATTATTCTAAGATTAAAAATGATGTAAGAGATGTACTTGGTAAATATTTTTATAAAACTATGGAAACAAAACCTATGATTATAACAGTTATACAAGAAGTATAGAAAATAGAAGAGCGATTCATGGAAATGAAGCTCTTTTTTTGATGAATTTTAAATTTTCATTTTTTGCATTTATTTTTTGTTTATGTTAGGGTTAAAGCAATTAACTTTTTAGGAGGTTTTGTTTGTGAATGATTTAGTAGAAAAAGATGATATTGAAATAGAAAATATGATATATGAAGTTAGAGGGAAACAAGTGATGTTGGATAAGGATTTAGCAAAGTTATATCATGTAGAAACAAAGAGGATTAACGAAGCGGTTAAGAATAATATGGAAAAATTTCCAGAAAGATTTAGTTTTATTTTAACTAGTGAGGAGACAATAAACTTGAGGTCGAAAATTTCGACCTCAAGTTTGAATGAGCATGGTGGTAGAAGATATAACATAAGAGTTTTTACAGAACAAGGTGTCGCTATGCTTGCCACAATACTAAAATCTAAGGTTGCTACACAAGTAAGTATTAGAATTATGGATGCTTTTGTGGCGATGAGAAAATATATATCAAGTGACTTAATGGATCATAGTAAAATGCTAATTAATCATGAAAATAGACTTACTTTATTAGAGAGTGTTTTTGATAATTTTAAAGAAGAAACTAATCATATCTTTTTTGAAGGGCAAATATATGATGCATATTCTCTTATGATGAAGGTATTTGAAAAGTCTAAAGAAAGTATTGTCATAATTGATAATTATATTGATAAAAATATATTGGATATACTTTCTAAAACTAATAAACAAGTTACTTTAATTACCAATAAATATAACAATAAAGATTATGAAAAGTATAAAGAACAGTATAATAATGTAACATTAATAATAAATAATTCTTTTCATGATAGATTTATTATTATAGATAAGAAAGTATTATATCATTCTGGAGCAAGTTTTAAAGATTTAGGTAAGAAATGTTTTGCAATTACTAAGATAGAAAGTAAAGAGATTTTAGATAGTTTATTAAGTAAATTAAAGTAAAAAATATAGTGCTTAATTGAATTATTGGACGTTATGTGTTAATAATCTTATTAGATAAGAGAATTAAGATAGATTAATTTGGACATTCTAATAATGAGGAGTATTGATATATATGGCTGATAATAAAAAGAAAAGAGTAGCAGTAATAGTTATAAGTATATTAATAGTATTAATTCTATTAATTGCAATCGCTTATGCTTACTTTTCTACACAGTTAAATGGATCTGATAATATCGTAAAAGTAGGAGAGTTAGAGTTAGTATTAGATGAAACTAGTTAAGGAATAAATTTAGGTAATGCTGTAGGTATAAGTGATAGCGAAGGTATGGCTTTAGAAGGTTCTACTTTTGAACTTATAAATAATGGAAATAAAGCAGTTGATTATACTATTTATTTAAAAGACAGGCACTAATCCTAATAGAGTAATAGACTCTGGAACAATAGAGGGAAAAGGTACTAATAAATATAAATTAAATCTTTGGATAACAGATGAAGTAGATGGAAATTATAGTGGTCAAGTATTTAGTGGTAAATTAAGAGTAGAAGTAGGACAATCAATAAGTGAACCTAATGTACCAAAGATGGATAGTAATATGATTGCAGTAAAATATGAAAATAATAGTTGGGTAAAAGCAGATAAAAGTAATGTAGATAATGATTGGTATAATTATGATGAGTTAAAATGGGCTAATGCTGTTACTGTTAGTAGTAGTACAAGAGATAATTATTTAAATGCTGATGTAGGAACTGTAATATCTATGGATGATATAGAGACAATGTGGGTATGGATACCAAGATATAGTTATAGTATAGGTAGTGAAGATGGGACAAATTATTATGGAAAACTAGGAACATATTTAAGTACAACACCAACCCAATCTTTACCTGGAGAAATAGATGTAAAATTTGTTTCTAAGACACAAAAAGATAGAGGAACAGCTAAATACATAGTAAGTGAAGGAATAAAAGATAATAGTTGGTATACTCCAGATGCTTTTACTTTTGGAGATGAAGAACTATCAGGAATTTGGGTAGGGAAATTTGAAACAAGTAGTTCTAATCCAAGTGCCAGTTATGGAGGAGATAATACAACAAGTTTAGATGCTATGATAAAGCCAAATGTGACAAGTTGGAGAAATATAAATGTAAGTAATGCTTTTAATGTATCTTTAAAAATGAATGATGCAGGAAATAGATATGGCTTTAGTAGTAGTGTTGATACTCATGCGATGAAGAATAGTGAATGGGCAACAGTAGCCTACTTATCCCAAAGTCGATATGGAAAACTAGGTAATACCGATTTTAGTAATGCTAATAAAGAGATTTATCAAAATAAAAGTGATCAATATATAACCGGCTGTAGTTATGGTGTACCATCTAATGGTAACACTGATTATGGTTGTCATTATACTTATGATATAGATATTAATGGTACTGGCTCTTCAACAACTGGAAATATTTATGGAATCTATGATATGTCAGGTGGAGCCTGGGAATTTATAATGGCAAATTA
>CAMMTE010000106.1:0-4183 GCA_946499755.1 uncultured Mycoplasmatota bacterium | reverse complement strand
AATACTACGTTCGGCCTTACGTTGCAAGCAACGGGGAATTAAACCCTAGACTAATAACCATACACTGTATGCTTATTAGTTATTAAAACATTTATAGCTATAACATTCTACACTATATATTTTTCTTCTAAGGTTTCAAGTTGAAACCTTAGAAACTTTTTCTCTGTGATATCCTATAATTTCTAATTAAAGTTGTTATTCTAACTTATCTATCAAGTCATTTAAAAGTTCTTTACTTTCTATCTTAGTAATTGCAAAACACTTCTTACCTAAATCCTTAAAACTTGCTCCAGAGTGATATAGAACTTTCTTATCTAAAATGATAAATCTATCATGAAAAGAGTTATTAACTACTAAAGTTACATTATTATACTGTTCTTTATATTTTTCATAATCTATATTGTTATACTTATTAGTAACAAGTGTAACTTTTTTATTAGTTTTAGATAATATATCTAAGATATTTTTATCAATATAATTATCTATTATAATGATACTGCTTAAAGCTTTATCAAATATTTTAAGCATAAGAGAATAAGCGTCATATATTTGTCCTTCAAAAAAGATATGATTATTTTTATCTTTAAAACTAGAAAATGCATCTTCTAATAAATCTATTCTTTTAGAATCTTTTAATACTACGTCATTAATATACTTTTGTTCAATTAGATTAGTTGAAATATATTTTCTCATTGCTACAAAAGCATCCATTATCCTGATACTAACTTCTTCAGCAACAGGGGTTCTAAGTATAGTTGCAAGCATAGCGACTCCTTGTTCTGTAAAAGCATATGGCAAATATTTAACATTATGTCCTCTGCCTTTCAAGGTTTCAAATTGAAACCTTGATAGCTTGCTTACTTCTTCATCAGTTAACTGAAACATAAACCTTTCTGGAAATCTATTAATATGTCGCTTAACCGCTAAATTAATAGTCTTAGTTCCATTTTTACATTTATAAAGTTCTGCCAAGTCACTATCAAGCATCACTTGCTTGCCTCTAACTTCATATATCATGTTTTCAATTTTAATATCTTCTTTTTCTATTAAATCATTAATAATAAAACCTCCCTGCATATCTTATTATTACCTATATTACATTCTTTTGCAGTCCCAAATTGGGACCGCAAACTTCTAAAAAATATAATAGGTATCTCTATTATTATAATATACCATTACTGATTATTTTTTTTAGCAATATTAAGAAGAATTCCTACACTTAATAAACTTATTAAAAGTGAACTTCCTCCATAAGATAAGAAAGGTAAGGTAACTCCAGTCACAGGTATTAAACCTATAACGACTGCAAGATTCATTAAGGCTTGAAATATTATTTGAAAGACAAGACCAAAAGCTAGATACTTAGCAAATAAATCATTGGACTTCAAAGCTATTTTTACACCAAAGTATAAAAGTAGGAAGAAAAGAAATGCTATAAGAATCGCTCCTACTACTCCAAACTCTTCACAGATTATTGAAAAGATAAAATCTGTCTGCGGTTCTGGTAAATAGAAATGTTTTTGTCTTGAATTTAAGAATCCTGTTCCTAAAAGCCCACCTGGCCCTATCGCATATAAAGACTGGATTATTTGAAAGCCTGTACCTAATGGATCACTCCAAGGGTCTAAAAATGATGTTATTCTATCCATACGATAAGGTGCTATGGCAATAAGTATTACAACCCCTATTACTCCTATTACTCCTAGGATATAGAAGAACTTCATATTAACTCCGGCGATAAAAAGTAAGGCAATAATTGAGACCATTAAAACTAAACCTGTACCTAAATCAGGTTGTAACATGATAAGACCAAAAGCAAGACAAGCGATTCCTAGTATAGGAATAACACCTTTCTTATAACTCTTTAAAAACTTATTACTATTAACTAAGTATTTACTAGTAAATATTATTAACGCTAGCTTTATAAACTCACTAGGTTGTACCCCAAATGGTCCAATGCCAAACCAACTACGACTACCATTTCTAATACTACCTACTCCAGGTATTAAAACTAAAATTAATAATAAAAAGCAAATACCTAAAATGACATTTGCCTTCTTAAAATAGATATTATAATCTATCTTACTAACTATATACATTATTATAAATCCTATTACTGTAAATAATGCTTGTTGCTTCACATAGTGAAAACTATCATGAAACTTATACTCGGCCCAAATACTTGAAGCTGAATATATCATTATAAGTCCAAATGTTACTAAGAGTATTACTGTGATTAATAAAGGCAAACCATAACCTTTCTTCTTCATCTAATCACTCTTTTCTATAACCATACTCCAAAAATAATGCCACCCATCGCAAGAAACAAACCAAAGACTACAAATAATTTAACAATATCAGTCTCTTGCCAACCAAGTTTTTCAAAATGATGATGTAGTGGTGTCATTAAGAATAACTTTTTATGAAAGAATCTTAACCAAAATACTTGTAAGATAACTGATAATGTTTCGATTACGAATACTCCTGCTACTACAAGTAGTGTAAGTTCTCTATGGGTAAGAATGGCAACTGCACCCATAACACCACCAAGTGCAAGAGATCCAGTATCGCCCATAAATACTTTAGCAGGATGGGTATTAAATACTAAGAAACCAATTAGGGAACCTACTAATACTAAACAGAATATTCCAATATCTTCAAAGCCTACCACAAAAGAAATAAGGGCAAAGGCAATAAAGGCAACGGCAGATAAACTACCGGCAAGGCCATCTAATCCATCTGTAAGGTTAACAGCATTAGATGCCCCAATTAAGATAAATAATATAAATAATCCATATAACCAAGTAAGCTCTATATCAATACCAAGAGTACCTACTACAAAAGATGTCTGTCCGCCATTTTTCATATAAATATAGAAAAATATGGTTGAAATAATTACTTGTCCTAAAAGTTTTTGATAAGTAGTAAGTCCTTCGTTGTTATGTTTTTTTAGTGATAAAAAATCATCTAAAAATCCAATAATTGCAAAGCCTAAAAAAACCACTAAAACTATCGCTATATTGTCAGAATAAGGTATTTTATCTGTAATTAATAATCCTATAGTAATTAAAACAGTAGGAATAATAAAGATTAATCCTCCCATTGTAGGAGTACCTTCTTTCATTCTATGAGAGTATCCTACATAACTACTTATTCTTTGTCCTACTTTTAACTTTCTTAAAAGAGGTAAAAGTATAAGACCTAAAACGACACTAAATAAAAATCCCACCATAATTGCAAATACTGCTTTTGTTAGTAATAACATGACTTATCGCCTCTTTCTCAAAGTATTATAGCATAAGTATTTTTGTTATTCTACATATATTTTTCTATTTTACTTTCTCTTGTCATTAAATTTTATGATAAATATTTAAAATTAGACTAATTATATTTTTTTTACTAAATTGTGAAAGTTCTCACTTGAATTATAGTAGCCTGCCATTTCTACTAGCTTAGTTGGGTCATCATCACTAGATATATTCTTTTTTATAAATTCTTCTATTTGTCTTGCTCCTGCCATACCATCTGCTAAGTAAACACTACACCATTCTTTTTCAGTTAAACCCATCGTACAGATTTTTTTGCCTTCTTTAGAATAATAATTTACTAGTTCGTTAATAGATCTATCATCAACAGAGAAATGAACATTATTAGAACTATATACAATAAAAGGTCTACCATAAGTACCATCTAAAGTAAAAGTTTTATTAATAACTGTATCAAACAATTTTAATCTAAATATATGTGCCTTTGTTGTCAAACTTTCTTCTAAAAAACTTTTATCAAATTTATATACTTTCTCATAAATAGGATGGAGATTTATACTTGTTAATATTATTCCTTTATAAAAATCAGCATTATCAGGAGAAGGGAATACTTTATAATCATAGATATATCTATCCTCATCAAATTTATAAGCTTTTAAGGAAAATTTTGACTCATTAACATTAAAGTCAGTATAATACTTTCTTTTATTAAGTTTTATTAAGTAATTCGTATCTGCTATAATGCCACTTGTAGGTTCATTATTTTTTATAAAGTCTTGTAATCTTTTATACCTTTCTTTTTCTTGTTTTATAAGTTCGAATGTTCTATCACCAATATTTCTCTTCATATTTATCACCTTTATTTAAATATATCCTAATTTTTTCTTTAAAACAAGAAAATTAACTAACCTAACATT
>CAMMTE010000105.1:0-4443 GCA_946499755.1 uncultured Mycoplasmatota bacterium | reverse complement strand
AGGATAATATCTGGGTCATTTTTATATCGTTTTAAAAACTGTCCGGTTATAAGTTGAATTAGAACTCCAATAAATTATAACTGATAAATGTTTTTAGCAATATTTATCAGTTTTTTCTTCAAATTTTTTAAGGCTGTGCTATAATATTATTAGTTTGGTAGGAAGTGATGTTATATGGATTTTACTTTTAATAGCAAAGAAGAGTTATATCAAATGATAGAACCTGCTCTAAATGCTAAAAAGAATGAATTAGATCGTCTTGGGTATCGTCATATTCATAAGAATGATATATGGAATTATTTAATTTTAAATAAATGGAGTAAAGCCCATAATTTAGAATTAAATGATATAGTTAGTGATATCTTAAGCTGTGATAATAAATTATTAGATAAATATATTAAAGATAATCTTACCAAAAATGAAAACATAGAAATTATATAAAGGAGTATAACCGGAGGTGTCATGATGAAGAAAAAAGAAAATAAAGTTAAAGAAAAAAAGATTAAAAAAGAAAAAAATAAAATAGCTAGTCCTAAAAAGAAAATGTTAATAAGAACATTTTTATTAGTTATAGTCGCTGCTATTACATGTACTCTTATTGTACCATTATTTAAATCATTAAATTTTGGTCTAGATTTACAAGGAGGATTTGAAATACTTTATGAAGTAAGTCCTGTAGATGGTAGTAAAATGACTAAAGATAAGTTAAATGCTACTTATAAGAGTATGCTTAAACGTATTGATACTCTAGGAGTTAGTGAACCTGAAATAACTCTAGAAGGTGACAATAAAATACGTGTTAAATTAGCTGGTGTTACTAATAAAGAAGAAGCTCGTGAAACATTATCTACTGTTGCTTCTCTAACATTCCGTGATAGTGAAGATAACCTACTTATGACAAGTGATGTTTTAGAAGCAGGAGGTGCTAGAGTAACAACAGATTCTAGTGGTAGACCTGCAGTAGCTCTATCTGTTAAAGATAAAGATACATTCTATAAAGTTACTAATGCTGTTAAAGACTATGAGAATAATATGATAGTTATTTGGCTTGACTTTAATGAAATGACTGATTCATATGCTAATGAAGGTAGTATGTGTGGAACAAGTGAAAGTAATTGTTTAAGTGCTGCTACTGTATCACAAGGCTTTGCTAGTGATGTTATAATAGAGGGTAACTTTACAGAAGAAGAGGTAACTAACTTAGTTGATTTAATTAATTCTGGTTCTCTTCCAACTAAACTAACAGAAGTATCTAGTAAAACTGTAGGAGCTAGTTTTGGTGATGCAACTCTAACTACTACAATGTATGCTGGTATCGCTGGTGTTCTTGCTATCATTATTTTACTTATTGGTATTTATAATTTTGCAGGATTTATCTCAGCAGTATCTGTACTTTTATATACCTTACTTGTTTTTGCAGCATTTTGGTTAGTAGGTGGAGTCTTAACTCTTCCTGGTATTGCCGCTTTAATACTTGGTATTGGTATGGCTGTAGATGCAAATGTCTTAACATACTCTCGTATTAAAGAAGAATTATTAAAAGGAAGAAGTCTAGAAAATGCTTTTAAAAATGGTAGTAAACTAAGTTTTGGAACAATACTTGATGCTAACCTTACAACTCTTCTAGTTGCCATTATAATGTTCTATTTTGGTGAATCTAGTGTTAAAGGTTTCGCTACTATGTTAATCATAAATATCATTGTTACTATGATTACTATGGTTGCAATCACAAGATTCTTAATGAAAATATTTGTTAAAACTAAATACTTTGATAATAAATTAGGTCTATTTATTGGTGTTAATGAAGATAAAATTAATAAAGATAAAGAAGAGGTTAAAGAAGAAAAAACTTATAATTATTTAGGTAAAAGTAAATATTTCTATATCTTTAGTATTATTGTAATAATTGCAGGTAGTTTTATGTTTGCTTTTAAAGGAATGAATCTTGGTATAGATTTTCAAGCTGGAAGTGATATAACTCTTGGAACTACAGAAATTAGTGAAAAAGATCTATCTCTTGATTTAAAAGAATTGAAACTAAATAAAGTAAGTATTGATATTACTAGTAGTGAAACTGATATTAGAATTAGTGATGAATTAAAAGAAAGTGAAATAGATGAAGTAGAGTCTTACTTTAGAGAAAAATATAATACAGGTGTTGATATTGGAGTTGTTTCTAATGTTGTTAAACAAGACTTAATTAAAAATGCTGTATTTTCTATTATTGTATCTTTAGTAGGAATAATTCTTTATATTACTTTTAGATTTAAATTTAGTTATGGTATTTCTTCAGTTATTTGTTTAATTCACGATAGTTTAATGATGTTTGCTGGAGTAATTCTCTTAAGAACAGAGATAAACTCTATGTTTATAGCAGCTGTTCTTGCTATTATTGGTTATTCAATTAATAATACTATAGTTGTTTTTGATAGAGTAAGAGAAAATTTAAAAGCTAAAGATAATGATAAACTATCAAAAGATGAATTAAAAGAAGTAGTTAATAGAAGTATTAAAGAAACAATGTCAAGAAGTATTTATACTTCCCTAACAACCTTATTACCTGTAATTGCCTTACTTGTAATGGGAAGTAGAGAAATATTAACTTTTAATGTGGCCATGATAATAGGTCTTGTAGCAGGTACTTATTCATCATTATTAATCGCTCCAAGATTATATGTATCATTTGCAAGAAATAATAAAACTAAGAAGAAAAAACAAGTAAAAAAAGAAGTAAGTGAAAAAATAATAAAAGGTATAAACGATTAATAAATAATAGAAATGAGGGGTGAAGATATGAAAAAAGATGCTATTACAATAGATGATTTAATGGATAAAGTAGATACTTATATAAAAGATCCAAAAGCAAGACAAAAAATATTAGAAGCATATTATTATGCTAAAGAAAAACATACAGGACAGTATCGTAAAAGTGGGGAAGAATATATCACTCACCCTTTAAATGTCGCTTTAATTCTAACTAGTATCTATGCTGATCCTGAATGTTTACAAGCAGCTTTGTTACATGATGTTTTAGAAGATACTGATGCTACAGAAGAAGAATTTAAAGAAAAGTTTGGTCTTACTGTCTATAGATTAGTTGATGGTGTTACTAAACTAGGTAGACTTCACTTTTCAACTGATAATGAGTACTTAGTAGAATATTATAAAAAAATAATTGTTGGTATGAGTGAAGATGTTAGAGTAATTATTGTAAAACTTGCTGACCGTCTTCATAATATGAGAACTCTATGGGCTATGCCAAGAGAAAAACAAAAGAAAAAGTCTAAAGAGGTCTTAGAAATATTCGCTCCTCTTGCTCATCATCTTGGTATTCATAAAATAAAGAGTGAATTAGAAGATTTATCTCTTCGTTACTTAAAACCAACTGTTTTCTATGATATTGCCGACAAACTTAATAAAACAAAAGCAGAACGTGATACTACAGTTTATGAAATGCAAGAAGAAGTTAGTAATCTTTTAAATGAACATCATATACCTCATCAAATAAAAGGTCGTGCTAAATGTATTTATAGCATCTATAATAAACTTGATAAAGGTAAGAAATTTAGTGATATCTACGATTTATTAGCGATTAGAATTTTAGTAGATACAGAGCAAGATTGTTATCTTGCTCTTGGTCTTATCCATTCTAAATTTAGACCACTTCCTAAAAGATTTAAAGACTATATCGCTATGCCTAAACCTAATATGTATCAGTCTTTACATACAACTGTCTTTGGTATTGATGGTTATTTATTTGAAATTCAAATAAGAACTTATGAAATGGATGAAGTAGCCGAAAACGGAATTGCTTCTCACTGGGCTTATAAAGAAAATGGTGGTTCTAAAAAAGCAGCTAATCTTCAATCAACTACTTCTCAAAAACTTCAATTCTTTAAAGAAATAATGGAACTATCTAATGAGAAAATGAGTAGTGAAGAATTTGTTAGTTCTGTAAAAGATGAAGTCTTAAATAACAACATCTATGTCTTTACTCCTAAAGGAGATGTTATTGAACTACCTATTGGTTCAACACCATTAGACTTTGCTTATAAAGTTCATAGTAAAGTAGGGGATACAACCGTTGGGGCCATCGTTAATAACAATATAGTACCACTTGATTATGAATTAAAAAGTAATGATATTGTTAAAATAAATACTAATAAAAGTGCTCATCCATCATCTGAATGGTTAAATATAGTTAAAACAACAGGTGCACGTAATAAAATAAAAAGTTATTTTAGTAAAAATGAAAAAGAAGTCTTAATTGAACGAGGTAAAGATACTTTAGAAAAAGAACTAAGGAAAAGAAAAATACCTAATAGTGAATTTTATCTTGATAAAAATATTAAAGAAGTATATAAAAACCTAAAAATAGACAATCTAGATGACTTATACTATATTGTAGGTAGTGGTAAACATACTCCTAATAACATTATCAAT
>CAMMTE010000104.1:0-4528 GCA_946499755.1 uncultured Mycoplasmatota bacterium | reverse complement strand
CATAGGAGTCTCCAAAACTTTTGATGGGAGTTCGATTCTCTCCGCCCCTGCCATTAAGAAACTTAAAGACTCTCTTTGCATAAGAGTCTTTTTTATATTATTTTATAAGAAGGCGATACAAATGAATGAAGCTGATAAAAAAAGTTTAGAAAATGCTAAAAAACTATTTTTAACCGGAGATATAGACAATATTGAAATAGGTACTGTTAAAGGATTACAACAAATTCATAAATATCTATTTGAAGGTTTATATGACTTTGCAGGTATCATCAGAAAAGAAAACATTTCTAAAGGAAATTTTAGATTTGCTAACACTCTATATTTAGAAGATATATTAAAAAAAATAGAAACAATGAAAGAATCTACATTAGATGAAATAATTGATAAATATGTAGAAATGAATATAGCTCATCCTTTTTTAGAAGGAAATGGTAGAAGTACAAGAATTTGGTTAGATTTAATACTAAAGAAAAATCTAAATAAAATTGTTAACTGGGAAAACATTGATAAAAGATTATATTTACAAGCAATGGAACGAAGTCCAATTAATACTTTAGAAATTAAAACTTTAATCGAAAATAATCTAACAGATGATTTAAGCTTAACTACAATTTTTAAAGGTATAGAAACTTCATATTATTATGAAACAGATGAATATTATTAATATAAAACTGTTAATTAAATAAGAGGAGGAATTAAATTGTATAATCAATATGGAACTAATGAACAACCTCTAGCTGACGAACTTGCTATAAAAAATATGATAGAAGCTTGTAAATTAGATGGAGTGCTTTCTGAAGAAGAAAAAAAATATGTCAAAGAAGCAATTAGAATACACGTTTTAATGAATTCTTTAAGAGTCAAACATAAATTAGAAGAAGACTTTAATGAAAACGTCTCAGAAAAAGTATTGTAAAGAACTGAATTCTACACTATATGTATATTCAGTTCTCTTATTTGGACACAATTTAACATAAAAAACTCTACCCCTTACTTTCCCTCTTCTAAAAAACTACAATTAAGGATTCACATCACATAATTGAAAGTTTTTTTATTTACAAGTTCTAACTTACTTTTTTAACGTATATGTAAATGTTTTATCTTCTGAGATTTCAGGAACAAAACGATGTCTTAATGGTCCAAATGCTAAACGAGAAAATGCATTCCCACTAGCACCCGTATCAATCATAATTCGAAGTTCTGTTACCTTATCACCACTCTTTTTAGCATCATTTAATACTAATAAACATTCACAATCCAAAAAGTTATCAGGTTCAAAAATATCTTTCATTTCTGAAAGTGATAATTCCATTAATTTACTAGATAATACTTCTATATTATTATTTTCATAAGAATATAATCTTCTTATAACATTACAAGAACTATCATCACAGACTAAGAATTCATCATCTATACATTTTTCAGGCATATTAGGAATATCAAGATTATTATCCGGATTCGTAATGAAAAAAGCAGTATGTCTTACTGCCAAAAAGTTTATATCAGTAATACCTATATCAACAATATCATTACACAAAGGACCATCTGATAAACGATATTTAATCTTATAATAATGCTCATTATCTTTTAAATAGCACAATTTCTTATTTTGAAAAATAATATCTGCATTAAGTCTTTCTATTTCTTGTAAATATGACACCAAAGGTTCAAAAGATAATAGTTCTTGCCGATTTTGTAACAAAGAAATTAAATCCATTTATTTTCATCCTCCCTGATTTTCTTAACTTTTATACGTCAATTTATTTCCAACGAAAAAATTATATCATAGTCAAAACACTTTTTCAAATTAGCAAAATAAAATATAATTAATGCTCCTTTACAACAACTTAACATCAAATAATGTCAACTACCTTGCATTTACCTATTTAAAAAACTACAATTAAGATGGAGGTAGAATATGGAAGCAAAAGATATTAAAAAAGTTGCCTGTGTTGGGGCAGGTGTAATAGGTTATAGTTGGGCTTTATATTATTCACTAAAGAAATTATCCGTAAATGTCTATGATATAACTGACGATGCTTTAAATCTTGCAAAGATTAGAATACACGAAAGCCTACTTAACTTAAAGAAAAATAATGTTGTAACAGATGAAGAGATAAAAGAAATTGAAAGTAGAATTAGTTATACTACATCAATGAGTGATGCCGTAAAAGATGTTGAACTAATCACTGAATCTGGACCTGAAAATTATGATATTAAAAGACAAATGGTTGAAGAGATGGAAAAATATACTAAAGATGACACCATCATCGCTTCATCTACATCAGGACTACTAATTACCGAAATAGCAAGAGATGCTAAACATAAAGACAGATTTATAGGTGCCCATCCTTATAATCCCCCACATTTAATACCATTAGTAGAACTTACTAAAGGAGATTATACAACTGATGAAGTAATAAACACAGCTAAAGAATTTTATCAATCTATTGGTAAAGAACCTGTTGTCTTACAAAAAGAAGCTTTAGGATTTATCTGTAATCGTATTCAAATGGCTGTTTATAGAGAAGTATGTAACTTAGTAATGAAAGGTGTATGTACTATTGAAGATGCCGATAAGGCTGTTACCTATGGTCCTGGATTAAGATGGGCTATTATGGGACCAAGTCTAGTCTTTGAATTAGGTGGAGGTAAAGGACATGTAGATGGTCTTATGAAACACTTAAACTCATCTATTAGTTTATGGTTGCATGATATGGCAGATTTTAAAGACTTCCCAGAAGAATTTGCTAGTATTGCTAGAAAAGGTGTTGAAGAATCTTTAAAAAATAGACCTAAAGAAATAGGTAACGATGATGAATCCCTTGCCGAATATCGTGATAAAATGTTAATAGAAATATTAAAATTACACAACAAACTATAAAAGCAGATAACAAAACATCTACTTTTTCTTTTAATTATTATAATTTAGTTATTAAGGAGAAAATCTATGAAAAATAAATATAACAAATTAGTACGTGATAATATTCCTACTATTATTAAAGAAAACGGTGAAGAACCTATATATCACACTTTAAATGATAATGAGTATTGGCTTGCTCTATTAAGAAAAGATACTGAAGAATTACAAGAAGTAAAAGATGCTACAAGTAAAGATGAAGTATTAAAAGAACTAGGAGATAAACTAGAACTTATTAGAGCAATGGCAGAGTATCAAGGCTTTACATTAGATGATGTTATAAAACAAGCAGATAAGAAGAAAGAAACAAGCGGAGGATTTCAAAAGAGATTATTTTTAGAAACAGTAACTAAAAAGGAATATTGACTACATTAACAATACTCCTCTTTTATTTTTTTAGTTTATAAACATATGGATTAGCTTCTTTTACAAAAGTATCATCTCTTAAATAAAAATGTTCAAACTCTAACTTTACCAAATCTTTCTCCTTGTAAGGATACATAACTAAAAATCCAGGCTCTCCCCCTTTTTCATTCTTATGATTTAAAAATCCTCCTAAAGCAGGAATATATACATCATTATCTTGAAACAAAGCAATATGAGAATGACCATGAATAGTTAAATCATGAGAGATTAAATTTCTACACTCTATCAGAAAAGGATGATTTTCATGTTCTAAAGATATAGATACTCCATCTATTGATATAAAAGCTTGAAGATAACCTAAAGGATAAATATCTTTCTTATCTGCAAATTCCTTTAATATATCTATACCATAATCTAAATATCTTTCATCATGATTACCCCCTAAAAAAGATTGATGAACATAAGGAATACTAGGATATTTATCTAAAATATTATTTACTTGCTCTTTCGCTAATTCATAACTCCCATCAGTAAAATTTACTGGTTGTTTTAATCCATTAAGTTCTATAGTTCCATCACCTATATCCCCACCATGAATTAAGTAATGAATCTTATTATTTTTACAAAAGTCTAACACATAATAAAGAAAATCCCATCTATTCATATCTTGTTTATCAAAAGAAGAATAATCATAATGAGTATCTGAAATAAATAGAACTGCCTCATTTCCAATTTTAAGCATATGACTTTTATCTTGATATATTTCTTTTAAAATACCTATCTCTTTATTATCTAAATTATACTCTCTATTATAAATACCATCTCTCATAAAATCTAAAAGTTGATATTTATATAAATTATTATTTTCCATAATTTTATAAAAATCTCTTGTATCCAATAACTCTCTAATTATCTCTTCTTCCATATTTATTAACCCTCTTTTTAATTTTCACTTTCTGCAGTGTATAAATGTTGATATTGTTTACATTCCTTTAACAACTCTTTATGAGTACCACTACCAACTAATTTACCTTTCTCTATTATATGAATAGTATCAGCATCAACGATAGTAGAAAGACGATGAGCAACTATGATTACAGTATGTTCTTTCACTAAGTCATCAATAGTCTTCTTAATATATTCTTGAGACTCATTATCAAGTGCACTTGTCGCTTCATCAAAAAGAATTATCTTAGTATTTAAAAGAAGAGTTCTAGCGATAGCAAGTCTTTGTTTTTGTCC
>CAMMTE010000103.1:0-4583 GCA_946499755.1 uncultured Mycoplasmatota bacterium | reverse complement strand
AAAGATTAGTATCATTATCTCCGTTTAAGCGATAAGGATTATCTATTGTTCCATCACCATCTACAATACGAACGCTAGATTTTAGATTTATTGATGGTCGCACGCCATACGAATTGCCCGAAGGCGAATGGATGTTAGCGTGACCATTGTCGTAGACATACCGAACGCTTGACGAACTATATGGTGTTAGAGTCCACCAATAAAGTCCATTATTTAAATAACCATTTGTTCCTCCATTATTACTAGATTGATATTCATACATATTAAGTAATCCTACTGCATCTGTTACAGTTGCCTCCCCATTTGGTCTTGTTATATTCCCTAACTCATTAGAATCCATTGTTGCATCCCATACTGCATCTGTTACTATAAAGTTCTCATAATCTCTTAAATTACCTAAGAAGCCATCGGCACTTGTATCATTTAGCCAGTCCTCCATATAACTTCCTTCAAAGTCTGTACTTCCACTTGAATAAGTAATTGTACTTATATTCCACTGTGTTACTAACTTCACTGTCTTTGCTTCATTATTTACAGATACCGCTCTCCATAATTTTCCACTATACCATACATAGTTATTAGGATCTTCTCCTGTTATAAATGTATCTACGTCATCATCATATGTACTTCCATTATCACCTAAGTTTTCTAATACTACTTCACTTACTGGTTCTCCTTGTGTATTAACTCCATTTACTACTATCTTACCATGATAATGTTTATTTAATACATCATTTCCTACTCCTTCTCTTATCCATACATATAGTGTGTAAGTAACAGAAGCATCTGGAGCTAGAGAACCTGTTGCAATTCTATAGTTACTTCCTGCTATTGATGATAGATTAGCAGGACTTCCCGTATCTAGTTTATATCTTATATAATCTTTATTTAATTGATTACCTGCACAATTATCTTGTTTTATCATATCTTGATCATCTTGGATAAATACTTCATAATCTGCAGATAGTGTTCCTGTATTTGTTATTGTAAAAGTATATGGTGTTAATGTTAATCCTTCTTCATCACTCATAGGATACTGTCCTGATAAATCTATAGTATTACTACTATCTTCACCAAAATCAATATTAAGTGTTCCTACTTTTATTACATTATAATCAGCTGACTTTGATACTGAGGTAAATACTGCATAAGCGCTTCCTAAGGATATTATGGTTACTCCTAATATTGAAAATAATGTTACAAATAGTTGTCTTTTAGCCATTTTAGTTAGTGCTACTTCTTTGAAGTTATATTCACTTCTTGTCTCTTTATTGATTTTAATCTTTTTTCTATTATTAAATCTCTTCATTATAATCAACACCCTATCTTTAGTTATAGTATAACAAATATTAGAGAAGTAATCTAGTATTTTTTTATAATTTAAAAAGATAGGCTTTATCAGCCTATCGAATAAGTTATATTACTTATTTATTAGTATAACTTCCACTAACTTGATTTAATCCATTTTGTACTAAACGTCTAGTGATTTCACCACCAACTGAACCGTTAGCACGACTAGTAGCATCTGGTCCTAAATTAACACCAAATTCGTTAGCTATTTCATATTTCATTTTATCAATAGCTTGTTTAGCACCAGGAACTCTCATCTTCATTGAACCTGTGTTCATATTGTTGTTCATTTGTTTCACCTCCTACACTAGTAGAATGTGAAGTTTTTTTAATTTCATACATTTTTTTTACTGGTAATTTTTACCTATAAAATATTTTCATAATTTTTTTCTTCTTTATAAATAAAAGTATTATCTATTGTTTCTTTTAGAATCTCTTCATAGTCAACTTTATCTTCTTCTTTTAGAGTTTCTTCTAGTGTTGGATTTATTATAGGATGTTTTGGTACAAAGACTGTACAACAATCTTCATACGGCAAAATACTTGTATTATAAGTATCTATTTTTTTAGCAATATCTATTATTTCTAATTTATCTAAGCATGCTACTGGTCTTATTACTGGAATATTTGTAACATTATTTATTACATACATACTATTTAAAGTTTGTGATGCAACTTGTCCAATAGATTCACCATTAATTATAACTTTAGCATTATATTTTTTACATAATGCTTCCATTATTCTATACATCATTCTTCTCATAATAGTAATAACATAATTAGGAGAAACACTTTTATAGATTTCTTCTTGTATCTTAGTAAATGGTACTATATAGAGATTTATATCATTAGTATAGACTTTTAACTTATTTACTAAAGTTATTACTTTTTCTCTAGCTTCTAAACTAGTATGTGGTATCGCTTCAAAGTAGACAGCATCTACTTTAATTCCTCTTTTCATAGCAAGAAATCCTGCAACGGGAGAATCTATTCCTCCACTTAACATTAATAATCCTTTCCCCTGGATTCCACTAGGATATCCACCAAGTCCATTAAATTCATTATAATAAATATAAGTATTCTTTTCTCTTATTTCTACATGAATAATAACTTCGGGATTATTAACATCTACTTTAATATTATCCTTATTCTTTAAAACTATACCTCCAAATATTTTAGATAATTCCATACTAGTTTTAGGAAAAGATTTATCACTTCTTTTAGTTTCAACTTTAAATGTTTTAAAGTTTTGATCTTTTAAAGTTTTAATTAATTCATTCTTAATAGAATCTAAATCACTATTAGTAACATATGCAATATGATATTTATGTATACCAAAAATCTCATGTATTTTATTAATAATAGCTTCTTCATCTTCTACATTATAATGTATATACATTCTAGACAAATCTTTTTCTATTAAAACATTGAAGTCTTTTAATTTATTTTCAATATTTTTTGTTAAAGTTTTAACAAAATAATTACGATTACCTTTTTTAGTAGTTAATTCTCCATATTTAATTAATATTACTTTTTCCATAAACTTTTCCTTTCTACATACTCATTACGAATTTTTATACATTTTGCACATTTTTCGTAATGGTCTTGATTTAATATCTATTTTAATAATTCAATATTTCTCTTTTCTTCTTCCACTGGGTCTATTAATTGTTGTTCTGTAGGCATATGTAATTTATATTCTGTAGAAAATATTGTTTCATTGTCTTCAGGAAGTGTATAGTTAACAATAGTTTTATTCTTATCTGTACTAAGTAAAATCCCTATAGTTTTATTTTCATCTTTACTTTTAACATCTCTGTCATAATAATTTACATACATCTGCATTTGCCCTATATCTTGATGTGTTACTTTACCTATTTTTAAATCTATTATGACAAAGCATTTTAAAAGTCTATTATAAAATACTAAATCAGGGTAAAAGTGTTCTTCTCCTAGAGTTATTCTAACTTGGCTACCTACAAACATGAAACCTTTTTCTAATTCTAATAGAAATTCCTTTAAATGCTCTAAGATATTTTTTTCTAAATCAGATTCTAAATAATCAGTATTTTCTTTGATATCAAGGGACTCTAAAACAAAAGGGTCTTTTATTAAATCTTTACTTTCTTTTAGTACTTGACCTTTTTCTATTAATTCTTTTTTCTTATTTTTATCAGATGATAAAAGTAGTCTTTCATATAATAAAGAATTTATTTGTCTTTGTAGTTCTCTAACACTCCATCTTGAATTAATACATTCGTTTAAATAAAAGTTTCGCTTTGCCTCTTCGTCGATTTTAATTAATTCTAAATAATGTGACCAACTCAATTTGGCAGACACTGTCTTCCAAATTGGATATGTTAAATAGAATTTTCTCATAGTTCTTAAATTTCTTGATGAAAATCCTTTACCAAATTCATCAGTTAATTTTTTAGATAGTTTATCTAAAATGGCATCTCCATAGGATGCTCTTTTATCCCCTTTTTGAATATCCATAATAATTTTACCAATATTCCAATATAGATTAAGCATCTCTACATTAACAGTAGTATATACTTTATTTCTAGCATTAATTACTAATTCTTTAATATTAGCATAAATATTATTAATTTCAGTTTCTTCTATTAATTCTGTAGTCATAAGCCTCCTTTACAGATTATCTTTTAATATCTTTATAAACTCTTTCGCTTCCTCTAAAGTATTATCTTTAGATAAAGAAAGTCTTAATGATGTTTTAGATATCTCTTTATCTTTAGTTAATTCATAAATACTATTAGAGTAATCTTCTTTAGAAGAACAAGCTGTTTTAGTAGATAAATAGACATCTTTTGATTCTAATTTATGTATCATTGTCTCTGGTTTAATACCTTTAATACTAAAGTTTAGGATATAAGGAGAGGAATCTATTTTAGAGTTTATAGTAATATTGTTTATTTTACTTAGTTCATTTCTTAAGTAATTATTAATCTCTTTTACTTTTAAATAAGCTTTAGGTTGGTCTTCTAAGGCTAAACGTAGAGCTTTAGCAAAAGAGGCAATTAGAGGTAGGGCAGGTGTTCCTGCTCTATATATTGTTTGACTTTCTCCACCATTAATTATTGGTGCTAAGTTAATCTTCTCTTTTTTTATTAATATAGCAATTCCTTTAAGACCATTAAATTTATGAGCTGAGGCTGGAAATAGATCTACATTAGAAAGATTTACATCTATTTTAGTAAGACTTTGAGTACCAT
>CAMMTE010000102.1:0-4712 GCA_946499755.1 uncultured Mycoplasmatota bacterium | reverse complement strand
TTTATGTGACTGAAAGTCAATGGATATTATCCGCCAGTGCCTAGCATATTATATCATCTATTACATCATTATACTTCTCATCTCTTAAAGTATAATCAATATTAATTGCATCAGGTTTTATCTTATAAAGACTATTATTAAAGTTAATTAATTCAGTTTTCATCTTAACAAATTCTTCTCCTTTTTCTAAGCCACCACCAGCAATAAGGTAAAGATACATTCTATTTTTAATCAAGACTCTTTCCGATACATCTTTATTCATTTCGACTATAATAAAATCTCTATCTTTTTTCAATAAGACATCAAGTCTATAATCTCTTGCAAAACCACCACTATTTATCTCATTATCATAAAGTTCGTACCCCTCTAAATCAATTTTAAAATAATATTTAATTACTTTTTCAAAAAAGAATCTACTATCTTCGTCTTTAAACATTCTTTTAAATGTTGTATCAGATAAAAGTGTAAAGAATTTTTTTTCTTTCTTTTCTTCTTGTTCCATTAATTCCTCCTTAAGTTATATAATTTATCTGCACAGATGCCTACACTCTAACACAAGAAGAAAATTGATGCAAAAAGATGTTTTTGAAAATTCGTTAAAAAAAGAGTTTCAATTTATTAAATTTCCCTAGACAAAATTAAAAATTGACTCTAAGAAATAGAACCAATTTTTAAAATTCATACTTTTTTTAAGAAATTTGTGTTTTTAACTTTTCTAATATCTTTCCTTCCTTTCTACTAACCTGTACTTGACTAATACCAAGCATTTCTGCTGTTTCTTTTTGAGTCATATCCTGATAATATCTTGAATTAATCAACTCCCTTTCACTTTCATCTAAACTATCTATCGCCTCTTTCAAATCAAGAACCCCAACATCATAACCTTTTTCTATTAAAGCTATTTTTTTATAGAGATTATAATCATCATCTAAATAACAATTATCTAAACTATAAGGCGCACTAACAGCATTAATAACACTAACAACCTTCTCTTCACTTATTCCTAACATATAAGAAATCTCAAATGTAGTAGGTTCCCTTCCTAAATTCTGTGATAGATATTCTCTAGTCTCTTTAATATCTTTACTTAATCTATAAGTATCACTTGAAACATGAACTTGGTAATTATTATTTATTACTTTTAAAACTTCTCCTTTTATCCAAAGATAGGCATAATCCATAAAACTACTTTCTTTATTTCTATCATACTTCTGTATAGCAGTTTGTAATCCTAACATCCCCGCTTGATACAAATCCTCATAATCACCTCTAAAACTATATTTACTAACAATACTTCTAACTAATCCTTCATATTCTAAAATATTATCCATATAAACACCCTTTCTTTTCTTAATAATAAAGAGATTAAGAAAAGAAAACAATCAATTCGACAGAACTAGAAAAATATTTCAACCTACAATTTTTTTAAAATTAATGTCTTAAACAAAATACCAAAAACTTCTCTTTTAAAAGACTTAGTAATACCCCTTTTAACTTTACTTTTAGGATACTTAACACACTCAAAAGTAACAGTTAAAGTAGTTTTAAACTCTTTATATTTAATAGTTAAATTAACTTTTCCACAAGCATTATTATCATAAATAAACTCTAACTCATTCAAAGGAACAGTACTAGATTTTATTACTTTAGATAAATCTAAATAATTAGATAATTTAATATCATCATAGAAATCAATTATTTCTTTTCTATATAAATAATATTTCTTACTTACATCAATAACTTTATATGAAGGAATTATCTTTGTATCTAAAATACTATCATCTTTATAATATTTATAATATATCTTTCTATATCTATAAAATATTTTTTTATCAACTATATTTATATAAAACTTATTATCTAAATCTCTACTCTTTAATATATCACTTTCATACATAGTCTTCTTAAGTTGATTAATTAATTTAATATCTATTTCACTATAACCTTTATCTTTTATAACAAATTTATTATTAATATAATCTCCACTACTAATAGTAAATTCTCCTTTTATATCACCTTGATTTAAAAAACAAGTAACAAACAATTCTAAATATTCAGGACTATATTTTTTAGAAAGTTTAATATCTAAACTATTTCCCTGATATATAATATTATCTTTATATTTTAAAACTATTTTAGTAATTAAAAGATTATTAACATTCTCTATTTTTAACCTATCTATCTTCTTTAACTCTTGATAATAATATAAAACACTCCTCTCTTCATCAAGACTATCATCTTTTATTCTCTTCTTTCCATAATCTCCATATTCCCCATATTTAACTTCATTAGTTTTAATAGTATAAACATCATCACCTTTCTCTAAATATTTATAATCTCTCTTTATCTTTTCTTGTTTATAAAATGTCACAACATCTATCTTTTCTAAAGAATTAACCAAGTAATTACTAGAAACTTCTCCTACTTTTAGATAAGGAGTAACTACTTGTTTAGCATTAACATTAAGACAAGAAAAAAATAATAATAGTATTAAAAGTTTTTTCATAACACCTCCTACTATTATTATTAACATTTTCTAATCTTTTGCTCTAAAAATTAATGTAAAGATAAAAGTAAAGATAATCGCTGCTGTTATTCCCGCTGCTGTTAAATCAAATATTCCAATTAACAAGCCAATAACCCCACTTTCCTCTGCTGATATCAACGCTCCATGAATTAAGGAATGTCCAAAACTAGTTATAGGAAGTAAGGCTCCTCCTCCTACTTTAGCGATTAAAAAGTCATAAATAGAAAAAGTATCTAAAGCCGCTCCAATACACACAAACATCGCTGTAATATGTCCAGGAGTAAGTTTCGTATTATCTAAGATAAGTTCGGCAATTAAACAAATAAGTCCACAGAATAAAAATGAGTTAATAAAGTACATTATATCGCCTCCAAACATACTAAATTTGCAATAGACAAGATATTTTCTTTCTGATAAAGCATTATAGGAGAAAACAAAGCTCCTGTGGCAATAAGTAAAACTTTTTTATATTTACCTTCCATGAGTCCTTTAATAATAGTACTATAATTAACTAAAGCTGAACAAACAGGACCACTTCCTCCCGCCATTACTTCTTTTTGTTTCTCTAAATCATATAACATAACTCCACAGTCATTATAATTATTTAAATCTATATTATATTCACTTTTCATTAAGTCTTTTAATATCTCTTTACCATATTTACCTAAATCTCCAGTTAGAATAAGGTCATAATCATCAGGCTTAGTATCTGTTTCCCTTAAATATTTATAAAGAGTATCAGCAGCAGCCCCTGCCATAGCCGCTCCCATATTAAAGGCATCTTTTTGATTCAAATCAACAATAGTACCAATAAGTCCATTAACAACTCTAATTCTACTAGGTTTATTAGATAAAAGTAAACTAGCCCCACCAGTTGCAGTAAAAGTCGCTGTCATTGGTTTAGGAGAACCATACTCTGTAGGATTACGAAATTGTTTTTCACTAGACATATTATGAGAAGAACAAGCAACTAAAGCATTATTAACTTTACCACTATCTATAAAGGTAGAACCAATAAGTATTCCTTCTATACTAGTAGCACAGGCTGTATAAATACCAAGAAAAGGACTTTTAAGATTTAATGTTCCATAACTTGATGCTGCTATTTGATTTAATAAATCCCCTGCTATTACCAAATCAATATCATTAGATTTTAATTTAGTCTTTTTTAATAAAATCTTAATACTATCTTCAAGTAGTCTAATCTCTGCTTTTTCAAAAGACTTCTCGCGTGCATATAAATCATTATATTTTTTATCAAAATTATGCCCTAAAGGACCTTTCGCTTCATAAGGACCACATACAGTACTAACATTTTCTAAATAAACATTTCTAAAATTAAGTATCATACTAATACCTCCCATAAATATCTAATAAGCCCAAAAAACCAAGCAGATACTACTCCATAAAAGATAACAGATCCAGCAAGTTTAAAAACATTACTTCCAATACCAAAAATAGGTCCTTCATTCTTATAATCTAAAGCTGCACTAGTCATAGAATGAGCAAAACCAGTTATAGGTATTAAAAGACCAGCTTTCGCTTTAGCAACCAACTTATCAAAGAAGCCTAAAGCAGTAAACAAAGAAGCAAAGAAAATAAAAGTTATAATCATATAAGTAGAAGCATCATTACGAGATATAGAAAAAAGCATAATATATAATCTAATCAAACACTCTCCAAGTAATCCCATAAATCCCCCTACTAAAAAAGCTGTAACTGCATATTTAAACTTATTTTCTTTAGGAGTATGTTTCTTAACTAAAGCATCATATTTTTTATTAGTCATATTATCACAGTCTTCCTTTCAGTAATAGTATTATCTAAAAAGAAACTTTTATACAAAAAAAGTAATACAATAGCTGTATTACTAAAAAACATAACTTTTATTAAGAAATCTCATAACCGGACAGTTTTTAAAACGATATAAAAATGACCTAGAGTTTATCTAAATAATTTTGTCTCTTAAACTATAAATAAACAACCTTTTTTGATATTCTTATTATAATCAGAAAAGAATAGAGGTTGTTTATGAGTAAATTATATAATAGTCAAAACGATATTGCAAGTGATATTGCTAAAACTCTTAAAGATGATTTCTCTTTAATTCAACACGAATCTGTTATTAGAAGAATTAAAAGATTATTTAAAAATAAATTATTTGATCCTTACAAATTCTATGATG
>CAMMTE010000101.1:0-4714 GCA_946499755.1 uncultured Mycoplasmatota bacterium | reverse complement strand
TATATTTATTTTCTTTTATTTTCCAATACTTTCACTAAAACTGTCCGTTACTCAGCTAATTCAAATGGATTATTTTTAGTTCCGTCTCCTCCTGTAATTATTACGTTAGATTTTAGATTTATTGATGGACGAACACCAATCGCGTCCGAAGGAGTATTGGTGTACGAACGACTATATCTGTCGACACCACGTACGCTAGACGCATTATATGGTGTTAACGTCCAATAATTTGTATTATTACCATATCTGTCAAATTGTCCTGACATTAATTCTCCCATACGAAGTAACCCTACTTTAGATTCTGTACTTGTAGCATATCCTGACATATTTGTACCTATATATTTTGCTAGTTTATATGAAGTTACAGCATCTACAGTTCCAAGATACCATGTAGTATTATCTTCTATCATGTCTATATCATCGCTCGTAAAATAGTCATTTCCTGAATTCAAATACTCATTGTTCAAAAGTGTGCCTATTGTATTTGCATTTGAAAAGGTTATTGTATCTCCAAATGTGCTTCTTATAAATGTACTAGAATTTTTTAAAGGCTCGGCACTTACAATCTTTGTTCCTGCACCATTTTCATGACTTACTATTCTATACAAATTATTCTCATCATTACCAAATCTAATATATTCTCCACTGTATCTTGTATTTAATAATATTCCTGAGAGATTACTATCATTATCTCCTTCTAAGCGATATGGATTATCTATTGTTCCATTTCCATCGACAATTTTAACATTAGATTTTAGATTTAGAGATGGTCTCACACCATACGAACTCGAATAGCTAGTGCGATTTGCACTGCCATTATAGCTCACGTGATACATAAAAAGTGAACTATATGGAGTCAATGTCCACCAATAAAGTCCATTATTTAGATAACCATTACTAAAGGTTGTTCCATAATAACTTGTCTGATACTCATAAGCATTTATCAAACCTACCGTATCTGTTACTGTTGTGGTTCCATTAGGTCTTGTTATACTTCCTAAACTAGTTGAATCCATAGTTGCATCCCATACTGCATCTGTTACGATAAAGTTTTCATAATCCCTTAAATTACCTAAGAAACCATCTACACTTTTATCATTTAACCATTCTTCCATATAACTTCCTTCAAATGCAGTATTTCCTCCTGAATAATTAATTGCACTTATATTCCACTGTGTTACTAACTTAGTTGTTCCTGCTTCATTATTAACAGACACCGCTCTCCATAATTTACCACTATACCAAATATAGTTATTTGGATCTTCTCCTGTTATAAAAGTATCTACTCCATCATTATATTGATTTTCTTCTGGTATATTAGCAAGTAATACATCACCTACAGGCTCTGCCACTCTATCTTTTCCATATACATTTATCTTAACACTAAATTGTAAGTTTCCTCCATCTCCTTGTGGATTATATTCCTCTGTTACATACATTCTTAGTCTATATCTATTTGTTTCACTACTATTCATACTACTTGTATATAAACTCATCTCTCCTGATGGCCTTCCTGTATATGCATTTTCACTTGTCTCTTCATTATATGTCTCTGGACTCATTAACTCTTCTTCGCCCGTCTCTGTTAATCTAGTTAGATATAACTTTATATTACTTCCATCTATCTTTCTATCACTGGTTGTTACATCTTTTGCACTTATTTCATAGTTTATATTTACATCTCCTACTATCTCACTACTTACTGTAAAATCAAAGTATTCTCCTTCTGTTAATCTTACTTTTCCTGTTGCATCTGTTGTTGGTAAGGCTCTATCTATATTTATTACATTATCTGTTTCAGTATATGTCATTGTTATTGATCCTGTTGTTATACTATTTAATTTTGTTCCTGCTTTACTATAATTAAAAGCTGCATAACTTACTCCTACTATTATTACTATCATTAATAATAGCAATACTCCTATGATAATTATTTCTTTTCTTTTGTTATTTGTTTTCATACGTTTTTCTCCCTTACTACTTATTCTTATCTAAATTACCCATTCTTATTCTTAATATTAACACATAAGGTCCTCTTTATCAATTATTTTGACATTAAAAAGAACAGAATAATATTATCCTGCTCTTATGTCATAATGAAAGAAAGTAACTAAACTACCATTCTGGTATGTTAAGCACCCCCCCCCCCAGGTTACATATTGTAAACATAAGGTTTTAGAAAAATGACGAATTAATTTACCCTGTAATTGACGATTTAATTTATCCTGATAAACTCTTTTCATCATTCATTACTTCCTTTCTTATTTTCTTTAATATAATCTTAACACACTTATTTATTTTTCTCTATATTAATTCTTCATTATTTGTTAACTTGACACTAACAAGTTTAGATACACCAGACTCTTGCATAGTAATTCCATATAATGTATCTGCATATTCCATAGTCTTTTTCTTATGGGTTATTATTAAAAACTGAGTCTTATCTCTATAATTAGATAAATACTTACCAAATTCTATAACATTCGCTTCATCTAATGCTGCTTCTACTTCATCAAATATACAGAATGGTACTGTTCTAACATTAATAATTGCAAATAATAAACTAATCGCTGTTAGAGTTTTTTCTCCTCCTGATAATAAACTAATAGTAGTTAATTTCTTTCCTGGAGGACAAGCTTTTATCTCTATTCCTGTAGTTAGAATATCTTCATCAGTTAATTTTAACTCTGCTACTCCACCTTTAAATAATTCTCTAAATACTTTCTTAAACTCTTCATTAATAGCGTTAAATGTCTTTAAAAATTCACTTTTCATAACACTATCCATCTCTTCCATTATTTCAAATAAAGTAGCTTCAGCTTTCTCTAAGTCTTCTTTTTGATGTAATAAAAACTCATATCTTGTACTTACTCTTTCATATTCTTCTATAGCATTTAAATTAACCATACCAAGATTTTTAATAGTAGCTTTATAATTATTAACTTTTCTTCTAGCTTCATTCTCATCTAATTCTAACGGATAATCTTTTCTTGCTTTTTCATAAGTAATAGAATAATCACTATTTAAAGAATCTAGTAAATTATCTAATTTAACATCTATTCTACTTAGCTTAACTAATATCTCATTTACTTCATCTTCTTTTCTTCTAATTAAACTATTCTTATATTTAGATTCTTCTTCTTCTTTAGCTATTTTATCTTTAAGTATAACAACTTCTTTCTTTAATGCCTCTAGTTTTAATTCTAATTTTTCTTTATAACTACTAGTTTCATAGTATCTATTAATTAGAGTTTCTTCTTTCTTATCTAATGAAGTATCATCACTTTCTAAATTACTAATATTATTAGAGATATCTTCTATACTATTTTTAAGAGTAATTAATTCTTTATTCTTATTAGTAATATCTTCTACTTTAATTTTTAATTCTCTTTCTATATTATATAATTTATCTTCAATAGAGTTTATATCTTTCTTAGTATTATCAATATCTAAAATTATTTTTTTATTAGATTCTTCTAGACTAGTTATTATATTAGTAGAATTATTAATCTCTTGCATAATCATTACTCTACTTCTACCTTTATAAGCTGCTCCACCACTTAGAGAACCTCCTACATTTATAACATCTCCAGCAAGAGTAATAACTTTATATTTTCTATTAACTTTCTTACTTATTCTAACAGCACTATCTATATCTTCTGCAACTAATACTTGTCCTAATTGATTATAAATAATCTTTTTATATTTATCATCTACTTTAATAAGATCTGCTAATACTCCTATAAATCCATCTAAATTAGTTAAAATACTTTTAGTATCAGAATCTATATAACGTCTAGTTATAACGTTTAAAGGAAAGAAAGTCGCTCTACCTAGATTATTATTCTTTAAATATCTAATCGCTTCTTTAGCACTTTCTTCATCTTCTGTAATAATAAAGTTCTTACTACTAGATACTGCTATTTCTAAGGCTTTTAAATATTCTTCTTTAGTATCAATAATATTTCCTATAATATTATGAATACCATTTAAAGTTTTAGATTCTAATATTTTCTTAACAGAGATAGGTAAATTATTACCTCTCCCTTCTTCTAATTTTAATAATTCTATTTTATGTTTATTAGTAAGAATATCACGTTCTCTTTTACTATAGGTTTGTTCATAGTTTTTAACCATTAATTTTAAGCCATTTATATTATTAGTATAAGTAGCTTTATCTTCTTCTAAATGTTTAATTTCTTCTTCTAAAGCACTTATCTTTTCATTTAAAATATTAATTTCTTTTTTAAGACTTGCTTTATTTTCTATTAAATTAGCAAGTTCTTTAGCATTATCTTTATTATTTTTATTTTTCCTTTGTGCTTTTAATACATTTAACTCTGTATTTAATTTACCTAACTCTTCTGTTTTATTTAACAATTCTTTTTGAATAAAGTCTATATCTTTTTCTTTAGTTAATAATTCTGTTTTATTTTTAAGATATTTCCCATCATCTATATTATTATTATTTTTCAAATCTATTATTTCTTTAGTAAGAGTAGATTGTTCATTTTTTAGTATTTCCTCTTCACTAGATAAATTATAGATGTCATAAGCGATTAAAGCAATTTCTAGACTTTCTAATTTTTCTTTAGTATTTTTATATTCTATCGCTCTTTCACTTTGTTCTTTTAATGGTTTTACTTGATGTTCTAATTCTCCTATAATATCTTCTACTCTATCCATCGCTTCATTAGTTTTAGCAAGGCGTCTT
>CAMMTE010000100.1:0-4754 GCA_946499755.1 uncultured Mycoplasmatota bacterium | reverse complement strand
CACTATTTTATTTACTAACAGTGAGATAAAAAGAGCACTTAGAAATATAGAAGAACAAAGTATGCCATTAACTAAAGGAACTTTATATGGAGCGATTAAACATCAAAAAGAACTAGTTAAGAAAAAAGTAAACTAGTTCTTTTTTAAGTTCTCTAAATATAAATATATCTCTTTTAATTTATGTTCATAACCTAAATCTTTAGGATGATAATACTTTTTATTCTTTAATTTATCAGGTAAATATTGTTGTTTAACAAAAGCATTTTTATAGTCATGAGGATATTTATAAGTATCACTTGGATTTTTTAAATGTTTTGGAACATCTGGAATATTACCTTTTTCAATATCACTTAAAGCTTCATCTAAAGCGATATGGGCTGTATTACTTTTAGGAGATAAAGCCATCTCTGTAACAATAGTACCTAAAGGAATCCTTGCTTCAGGTAATCCTACTAACTTAGCAGCATCAATGGCTGCCATTACTTTAGGACCAATAGAAGGATTAGCAAGACCTATATCTTCATAGGCAATAACAGCCATTCTTCTAAATATACTATCTAAATCACCTATAGTAATAAGTCTAGCTAGATAATGCAAGGATGCATCTACATCACTACCTCTAATAGACTTTTGAAAAGCAGATAACATATCATAATAACCATCACCATCTTTATCAGCATAAAAAACAGGTTTACTATTTATC
Source organism: uncultured Mycoplasmatota bacterium (assembly GCA_946499755.1). Classification (GTDB taxonomy): domain Bacteria; phylum Bacillota_I; class Bacilli_A; order RF39; family UBA660; genus Onthousia. Next base: position 4,051 of record CAMMTE010000100.1, on the reverse strand, counting down.
TTTTTAACTACTTCTATATCTACTTTAAAATCACTAGTAGAGTAATATGATATTTCTAATAAATTATAAGCAAATCTTAAGTCATTTCCTGATACTTTAGCAATATAATTAATCGCCTCATAATCTATCTTTATATTAGGTAAATATGGACTTTTAATCGCTCTATTTAATCCCTCTATAATATCACTTGTCTCTAACTCTTTAAGCTCAAACAATTGACATCTAGACCTAATAGCAGGATTAATAGAGTGATATGGATTACTTGTTGTCATTCCAATCAAAGTAATAAGACCACTTTCTAACTGAGGTAATAAAATATCTTGTTTATCTTTATTTAATCTGTGTATCTCATCCATAATTAAGACAATACCATCATACATTTTCGCTTCTTCAATAACTATATCTAAATCTTTTTTAGAATTAATAGTAGCATTTAAAAATCTATATCTAACTCCTAAATCATTAATAATTGCCTTAGCGATAGAAGTTTTCCCAATACCAGGTTTACCATATAAAACAAAAGAAAATAATTTTTTATTCTTAACCAAATTACTAAGAATCATATTTTCTCCTACTAAATGCTTTTGGCCAATAACTTCACTCAAAGTATTAGGAGCCATTTTTAATGCTAAAGGCTTATCCATATTATCACTTCCATTAAATTATTTTATCAAAAAATACTGTTTTTTTAAAGTTAATAATGTTATACTTTAACTAGGAGGGTTCTTATGCAGTATAATAGAGAATTATTTAACAAGTATTATAAAGAATATTTAGAAGCGAAAGAACAATTAGAAACTAATAAAAAAGAAAGAGTTATGTTATTATCTAACGAAAAGTTAAAAGAAACTGTTGATTTTTATAATAGTTTAAGTAAAGATCAAAAGGAAAAGTTTAGAAAAATAAACTGTAATAACTTATTTAATCGTTATATGTATAATGGTATTGGTACTAATGAAGTAAATAATAATTTATATAATTTAATAAGCGAGTTTTATAAAAGTCCTGCTTTTCCTTTTTCATCATCTAAATTTCACTTCTTTATCAAAGATGAAGGCATATTAATAGATGCCATAACTGAAGAAGATAGTAGTGAATTATCAGAAGAAGAAAATAATTTCTTAACAGAAGTTATAAAAATAAAAACATGTTATGATCCATCTTTCAATAATAAAGATGATATCTATATGATTAAAGTTTTATATGATAAATATAAAAATGAATCTAATAAAGAATTTCTTATCCAAGATAAGCTTAGGACTGCTAAAAGAATAGATAAAGATAGTACTAAAGGATATAAATGTCCTCCTAATAAGGATATTGATCATCTTAGATGGAAATTAAATGAACAAGCATTATTAATTGAAGAAAAATCTGTTGGAAGACAAAAACAGCTTTTATTATATGAAATTGATGTCACTAGTTTTGAATTAGATTTACTAGAAGGTATAAGAGTAACAGCTATATATAAAAGACTAGAAGATGAATATAAAAAGGGATATTTATCTAAAGAAGTATTTGATTATCAAATAGATGCTTTAATTAATGCTTATTATCATTTAACTGATGAAGAGTTTAGAGAAGAAAGCCAATATTTTGGTAGTTATGAATTAAATCAAGATTTTGAAACAGCAAATCCAAAAATAAATCAAAAAATATTAGAAATGAAAACTAGAGATGGGGGAGTAGGGAAATGGAAAAGATATTAGAAAAATATTATAAAGATTACAAAATTATAGATAATTTATTAAAAGATAGATTAAATAAAAGAGCTATTTTACTTAACACTTTAAAGAATAAAGGTATAGATGAGTTTTACTTTTCTTTATCTAAAACACAACAAGAAATGTATAGGAAAATATATAATGATAATGATGTTAATAAATATGAAAAGAATGAAGAGAACATAACAAGCTTAGAAATAAAAATGAAAAATCTTTTAGAAGATGTTGCTTATTCTAAAGTCTTTCCTTTAAAAGGAAATGAAAGATTAGATATTTACATAAGTGATGGTATTGATACTTATAATGCTATAAATAATAAATCAACTAAAGATTTAGATATAGACGATAATATAAAAGCTTTTATAAAAGAAGTAGTTCAAAATATCTTTGGTTTAAATGAAAATTATACTATAGATGATATTCCTTTAATAAAAGTAATTATAGATAGGTTAAAGAAAAGAAAAGTACCTGTTGATGAAGCAGAAGATATTATATCTAGTGAAGTATCTAGAATACATCGCAAAGAACATTATAGAAAATATCAAAAGACCGAAACTGATGTAAATTGGTTAGATAAAAATATAGAAAAAGCTGTAAAAATATTAGATTTAAATAATAGTCGTTATAAAGATTTATATATTGAAGAATCTTTAACTGCCTATTATCAATCTCTTCTAATAACCAAAGCTAATATCATAGATTTATATGAACAATTAGAAACATTAGATAGGGAAGATCATATATGTGCCTTAGTTAAAGCTTATTATAATTTAACAGATATTGAATTTAAATGTAATAATAATCCTCAAGATTATGAAACAGCAAATCCAAAAGTAAATCAAAAAATATTAGATATGAAAGTAAGTGGTAAAAATGTCTGAACAATTAGAATAAATTGATAGATATTATACTTTATATAAGTTTTATAATAATTTAATTATCTCTACTAAAAGTAGTTTAGAATCCTTAAAAAAAGATGAAAAGAAGATGAAAGAATTAGAAGAAAGATTTAATTCTTTAAAAGAGGAAAATGAATTACAAACATTTTTATCAAAAACAGCTAAAGAAGATTTAGTTTATATAAGAGAGAAAGCTTACTTAGATGCTTTAATTACTAGTAAAAAAGATATAATTAAAAGCTTTAAGAATAGTACTTGTTATCCTTTTAGTAAGACATTTCATTTCTTTATAGAAAATAAAAATATTATTATCTGTGCCATTACTGATGAAAGTACTAAAGGCTTAAGTAAAGAACATAAAAGATTTTGTAAAGATGTTATCTTAGAGAGTGGAGAATTAATCTATGAGTGTTATAGCAAAAAAGATATACCTCAAATAAAAGATTTATATAAAGATGCTCTAACAAGTAAAGAAGATAATATCCATCAGTATATTTTAACTAAAAGTAGGAAGAAGTGATAATTTGAAACGTAGTGAAGTAGATAGAGAAAAAATAAGTCCTATGATGAGACAATATCTAGAAATAAAAGATAATTATGAAGATACTATTATCTTTTTTAGGCTAGGAGACTTTTATGAAATGTTCTTTGAAGATGCTGTTATTGCCTCAAGGGAATTAGAATTAACTCTAACAGGACGTAATGCCGGACTTGAAGAGAGAGTTCCTATGTGCGGTATACCTTTTAAAGCCTATGAAGGATATTTAGATAAACTAATAGATAAAGGTTATAAAGTAGCGATAGTTGAACAATTAGAAGATCCTAAGACAACAAAAGATATGGTAAAAAGAGATGTTATTCAAGTAGTTACTAAAGGAACAAGATTAGATTCATCTATTAATGCCAAAGATAATAACTTTATCGCATCTATCTATGATTTAGAATACTGTTATGTTATATCATATTCTGATATTTCTACAGGAGAAATATATGTCTTATTAGAAGATAATAATAAAGATCATTTACTAAGAGAAATATTAAGACGAGAATTTAGTGAAATAATTGTAAACAATAAAATAGATAGAGAATTTGTTAATATGCTTAGAACAACATATCATTTAAATGTAACTATTTATGATGAATTATATAATGGTAATAAATATAATTATGTTTATAAAAACTTAAAAGATATAAGAGAACAAACTGGTATTAAACATTTACTTGCATATCTTACAACTACTAAAAAAGGAGATTTATCTCATTTAATAGAAGCGAAAAAAGAGAACTTAAAAGATCATTTATTAATAGATAATAATACTAAAAGAAATCTAGAACTTACAGAAACAGTTAGATTAAGAGAAAGAACTAATAGTGTTTTATGGCTTTTAGATAAAAATAAAACTGCTATGGGTAGTAGATTATTAAAAC
>CAMMTE010000099.1:0-4771 GCA_946499755.1 uncultured Mycoplasmatota bacterium | reverse complement strand
AAATATTATATAACAACCTATCCTAATACCTATATAATAAACTCTAATGGTAATATCACTTTTGCATCTTTTGGAAGTCTATCTTATGAAAGCTTAAAAGAAGAAATAGAAAAAGTAAGAAATTAGACTCTTTAAAAAAAGTCTTTTTTCTTATATACTATTATAGAGGGATAGAAATGAATAGTAGAATTGAATTAAATAAAGATAAACAAAAAGATATTGATAAAGAAAAGCAAAATGAGAAAATAAAAAAGATAGTTAAAAGAATAGTATTAGTTATATTCATAATATTTATGATTTCTTTTCTATCAATATTATATATAATTAAAATAGGAACTACTAGTATCATAGTTAATGAAGAAGCAATTACAAATTCTAAAATAACTGATGATTTAACAGGATTAAAAGTAATACAATTTGGAGATTTACACTATGATAATAATGATATTTTAAAAGATGCAGTTAATACCATTAATAAAAGAAATCCAGATTTAATTTTATTTACTGGAGATTTATTGAGTAATGTTGAATTAACTACTACTAGTAGAAAAAAGCTAGTTAATGAATTAAAAAAATTAAAAGCTAACTTAGGAAAATATGCTGTTTTAGGAGAATATGATAATGATGAAGCTTTATCAATTTTAATAGACTGTGGTTTTACTGTTTTAGATGATAGTAATGAACTTATTTATAATAATGGCAATACTCCTTTAATGTTAGTTGGCTTAAATACTAATAATGAGGTAATAGACTATTCTAAAGCTTTTACTAATTATAATGCTAATACTTATACTATAGTAATGTTTCATAAACCTGATTATATAGATGATTTTATTGCTAATTATCAAGTTGATCTAGCTTTAGCAGGACATTCTCATTTAGGAGAGATAAGAATACCTTATTTAATTAATTTGGCTAATAAAGATAATGCCTCTAAGTATATAAATTCCTATTATGAGATAAATAATACTAAATTTTATATAACATCAGGTCTTGGTACTACAGAATATGATATAAGAATTAATGCAAGACCATCTATTAACTTCTTTAGACTTAGGAAAATATCCTAGTAAAGAAGTTTTCTTTTTTCTTATCTTCTTTTATATAAATAGGTATCTTCTTTAATATTTTATTATTAAGACTAATAGTAACATTACCAACTTTACCACTATTTATAGAATCATCTATACTAGCAAGTACTTTTACATTGTTTTTTTCTTCTTCTGTTAAAGGATAAGAAAAAGACTTTTTTATATAGTATTTATTATCATCAATTAATAAATCAAAATCATTCTTATCTACAATATTATATTTAGTATAATTATCAAAAATATTTTCTGCTATAGCCTCATGATTATTATATTCATCATTATCATCTAAAGTAACAATAGTTATATTTAAATCATTCTTTTTATTTAAGGTAACAAGTGTCTTACCAGCTCTTGGTGTATAACCATTTTTACCACCAATACAATATTTATAGCTACCTAGTAATTTCATTCTATTATACCAAAGATAACTTTTATTATCCGTTTTAACTCTATATTCTTCTGTTCTAACTATCTTCCTATAAGTTTTATTTTTATAAGCATATCTAGATAACTTAGCCATATCCCTTGCTGTTGAATAATTCTCTGTCTCTTCGTCAAGACCATGAGGATTACTAAAAGTAGTATTAGTCATACCAAGTTCTTTCGCTTTATCATTCATCATTTTAACGAACTCATCTTCACTACCTGCTACTTCTTTAGCAATTACAACTGATGCATCATTTCCACTTCTTAACATAAGTCCATAAATAAGATCAATTAATTTCATCTTTTCTCCCACTTCTAAATAAATACTAGTTCCATACATCTTTAAAATCTCTTCTCCTACTTTAATCTCTTTATCTAAATCTCCCTCTTCAATGGCAATTATACAAGTCATTATCTTAGTAATTGATGCGATTAATCTTGCATCATCAGCATTATTTTCATATAATATACGTCCGCTATCTATATCCATTACAATACTACTTTTAGCAGTATCTTTACCAAAAACATTTAAAGGTACTAAAAATAACAACAATATAACTAATACTTTCTTCATAGTACTTCACCTAATAAAACTTATTCTAAAAAAATAAAAGTATAACTATCTTTATTAGTTTAATAATATTAATAGTGAAAGCTGCACTGCCTAATTCAAGAAAACTGCACTATCTAATTAAAGAAAGTTTAGCAAAATTTTCTGATGAAGTAAAAGTAGAGTCTAAATTTAAATGTATTATATGTAGATTGTGGGATGCAATGGTAAAAGATAAAGAAACAGGTATTTACATAATTTCTATAACAGCGTTAAAACCATAAAAAATTTCTTGCTTTTTTTCTCTATATAACATATCCTAGAAGTAAGGAAGGAGGATAATGGTGAGAGCTGCAAAATTATTTGGTTGCTTACTTGTAGCAACAGTTCTTTTAACTGGATGTAGTAGTGAAGAAACACTAACTTGTAGCATGGAAGATGAAAGTAGTGGTGTTTCTATGGAACAAATCGTTGATATGACTTTTAAAGATGATAAAATCAACAAAGTAAAAATGACTGTAAATACTAAAGCAACTAATGATACTATGAAAGAAAACTGGGATTTAATCGCTTCTAGTATGGATGAGCAATTTGATGAAAAAACATCTGATGGCGTTTCTTTAAGTAAAAATAATGATGCCGATAATTATACATATAAAGTAGAATTATCTGTTGACTTAGATAAAGCTACCGAAGATTCCCTATCAGAATATGGTCTTGATGGTATAACAAGTGATAATTCAACTTTAGAAGAAACTAAAAAAGAAGCAGAAGATTCTGGCTTTACTTGTAAATAACAAAAGAAAAGTCTTTCTCTTTTCTTTTTTTTGTGTTATATTATTTTTATAAGAATAGGAGGAGTTATAATGACAAAAGGAAGCGCTAAAAGGCGAGTAGTAAAAACTGAGGAAGTATCTAGTTGGATTTATATTCTTTTACTAACTGCCGTTGCGATATTAGGGTGGGTTTTAGGTAAATTTGAGTTTAATATAGGTAAAGCTAGTTTAACACTTGCAATATTTGCTTATCCATTTAGATATTTTATAGCAAATATTATTACTAAAAAATATGGCTATAAAGAAACTATGAATGGAATTAGTTATTCAGCTTGTCTTATGTTATTATTTATGATAACAGCAAGTATATTAGGTGAACATAATGTAGATTATGTTCCTGTAACTGGAGAAGTATTTGCATACTTAGCAAGTCAAATGATTAATTTAACTATTTATTATTATCTATTTATGAATACAGATGGTAATAAACTAGCTATACTTGCAACTTATATATTTGCTATGTTAGTAGATAATTTAATTAGTATGTTATTTATAAGTAGAATGACTATGGTTACAGCATTCTGGAGAACATACTTTGCTACTATAATGATAGAGGCAATTATTTCTATTATCTTAATTAATTTTGATGAAAAGAAAGTCTCTCCTGTAACAAAAAGAAGAAGAAAATGACTAAAAGAACAAAAATATTAATAATTCTAATAGTATTAGGGTTATTAATATTTATTCTATTTGTTAGTATTAATAAATATAGTGAAGCTAAAGATAATTCTTATTATTATAAACAAGAAGAGAAAATGTTAAATGCAACTAAAAAGTATTTTAGTGATTATAAAGCTTATTTACCTAAAGAAATAAATAAGAGTACTAGAGTAGTATTAAATGCTTTAGTAAAAGAGAAATATTTAAAACAAATAAAAGATATTAATAATTATAATTGTGATAATTATAAGAGTTATGTAGAAGTAACTAAAATAGATGATGAAGAGTACTTATATAAAGCCTATTTAGAGTGTGATAAAGCAGGTTATATAACAAAGGAGAAAGAGTAGTTATGGATAAGACAAAAAAGAAATATATAATAATATCAGTAAGTATAGTTTTAGTAAGTATAATAGCATTAATAGGAACTACCTATGCTTTACTTACAATGACTATAGAAGGTGATAAAGAAATCACTTTAACAGCAGGTATATTAAAGGTTGATTTTACTGAAGGAGATAATATTAATTTAGATAATACCGCTCCAATGACAGATGCTAAGGGTCAAAAGACTACCCCTTATACATTTACTGTAACTAATACTGGTAATATAAATGCTTATTATCACGTATCATTAGAAGAAGATATAAATAACACTTTAACAAATAATTATTTAAAAATGAGATTAACTAATGATCAAGGATATGATAGTGGAGTAGTTAGTGTTAGTAGTTATGGAACAGGAGAATTTGATATAAAGAGTGAAGAAACATTAGAACCAGAAGATAAAGTAACTTATCAATTATGGATGTGGTTAGATAATAATGCAGATAACTCTGCTCAAGGAAAAGTATATCAAAGTAAGATAGTTGTTACTAGTTATGATAGAAAACAAGGTGTCACAGTTTCTAATGCTTTACTTAACAATATACCAAAAGATAATCAATATAATGATGGAACAGATACATTTATCACAGGAGAAGATCCAAATAATTATATATGGTATAGTGGAAAATTATGGAGAGCGGTAAGTGTTAATAATAAATCAGGAACAACTAAATTAGTAACACAGTGGAATATAAGTGCAATTACTTATTCAAGTGGAAGTGCAGACTTTGAAGGCAGTTATATGGAAGACTGGTTAAATGATACAACAGTAGATGGCTTCTTAGGTAATTTAAGAGATTATGAAAACTTTGTAGTGACAG